>JAFECU010000235.1 GCA_018242005.1 Pseudomonadota bacterium
TAGCCCAGGGCGGCGGCTGTCCATTGTGTGGCTGCCCACACGCCGGCGATCACGATGCCGAATACCACGGCGATCTGACCGAACAGCACGTTCGTTCCCTGCATGACCCTGCCTCCATTTACGACACAACGACGTGCCGCAGGCATCAGGATCAGTGCCGCAGGGAGTGCCGGTCAAAGACTGTTATCGTGAGAGCAGTCGAGCAAAAAGCAAGAATTCGCGCCGGGGCGCAGCACGTAAAACCGCCGCAAGCGCGGGCGCACTGTGACGTGTCAAGCAAAAAGCGAATGGTGCGTGGCCCACCGATCACGATCGGCAATTGGGCAGGTTAGAACTTTGGGGGTTCTTTCGGCGGTGTGTAGGGCACGTTGCCATTCCCGTAGAAGCGCTTTCGCGTGGCCTCTGAGACACGATTGCACAGCTCATCACCCATCTTGGCCCTCTCGAGCCTGCATTGCTCGCGTAGCGTCTTAAGGCGCTCTGGATTGGCAGCCAACGATTCCACAGTTTCCAGCGCAGCTGACTCGGGTTTGCCGCAGGCGACAAGAACAATGGCGGCGAATGCCGCGAGCATCACTGAATCACGCATCACACACCTCTCTGAATGGTGGCCGCATCACCGCCTGTCGAGCCGATAAGCTGCAACCGCTCGATGAAGCGAGCCAACACCTGAGTCGGCTCAGTATCCCGACGCAGCAGGTAAGTAGTCAACATTGGTGGCCTGCCTGCCAAGGGGCGGGCCACCACGTTCAGGTCGCGGCTGGATGCAATGTGCGCAGCGCCTGCCAGCCCCAGGGCCAGCCCGGCAGAAACCAGTGTCATCATGACCTCGAACGTCGCTACCCGTTGCGCGATCAGCGGCTCCTGCGCTGTCTGCTGGCGTAGGAAGCGATCCACCTGGCGCGCGTGCCCTTCACAGTTCACCGGATCACCCAATGCCAATGGGTAGCGCAGAACCTCATCCAACGGAATGCGTTTGTAAGCCAATACGGGGTGACGTGCCGGCACCGCCACCATCAGCTGATCGTCCCAGGCTGGTTCTACGAGGATGCCATCTCCTGCGTCCTCGGCCATCGAGAATCCGGCGTCGTACAGATCGTCATGCAGCCCCTTGATCTGCTGGGCCAAAGGCACCTCGAACAGCCGGATTTCCACCTCCGGGTCTTCTTCGCGGCTGCGCGCGAGCAAGGCTGGAAGACGTGAAGGAGTGATGCCGTCGGATAAGGCGATACGCAACTGACCGTCGAACCCGTTGGCTGCAGCTTGTACGCTGTCGCGCGCCTGCTCCAAAGCCGTGAAGACACGCTGCACATGCTCCAGAAACAACTTTCCAGTGCGAGTCAGCCGGGTGCTGCGCGTGGTGCGGGCGAACAGCATCACGCCCAGTTCTTCTTCCAGCTCTTTGATCGCGCGCGACAACGGCGATTGCTCGATATGCAATTTCTCGGCTGCGCGAGCAAAGTGAAGCTCCTCTGCGACTGCGATAAAGCAGCGAAGGTGGCGTAGTTCCATGAGTCAATCCTGCTGGTATTCCAAGCTAGCGCGGCTTGCGCATCAAGACGAAAGCCGCAGGAATCACGAACAGCGACAGCAACGGCGCAGTCACCATCCCCCCTAGCATCGGCGCCGCAATACGGCTCATGACCTCCGAACCCGTGCCACTGCCCCAGACGATGGGCACCAGGCCTGCCAGGATGACCGCTACTGTCATCGCCTTGGGTCGCACGCGCAGCACGGCGCCCTCCCGGATCGCCTCCAGCAGTTCTTCCTGCGTTGGCCGTCGGCCGCCGGGGCAACGCTCATCCAAAGCGTGCTTCAAATAGATGAGCATGACCACGCCGAACTCTGCTGCAACGCCCGCCAGGGCGATGAAGCCGACGCCCGTGGCGATGGAGAGGTTGTAGTTCATCAGGTACAGGAACCAGATGCCGCCCGTGAGGGCGAAGGGCAGGGTGGCCATGATCAGGCCGGCCTCGCCCACGCGCCCGAAGGTCAGGTAGAGCAGCACGAAGATGATCAGCAGGGTGGCGGGGACCACGACCTGCAGGCGTGCATTGGCACGCTCCATGTACTCGAACTGTCCCGAGTAGGCGATGCTCACCCCCGGCGCCAGTCGGACCTGGCGGCCGATCGCGGCACGCAGCTCGTTGGCCACCGAGGCCAGATCGCGCCCGCGCACATCGACATACACCCAGCCTGAGGGACGGGCGTTCTCGCTCTTGAGCATGGGCGGTCCATCGGTGATGGCGATGCGCGCCACCGTGCCCAGCGTGATCTGCTGCCCCATGGGGGTGGAGATCGGCAGCTCGGCAAGCCGCTGCGGCGAATCCCGCCATTCGCGTGGGTAGCGCAGATTGATGGGAAAGCGCGCCAGTCCCTCCACGGTCTCCGACACGTTTTCGCCGCCCACGGCACCGGCGACGACCGCCTGGACATCGGCCACGTTCAGCCCATAGCGCCCCGCCGCCACGCGATCGATCTGCACGTCCACATAGCGGCCGCCGGTGAGCCGCTCCGCCAGGGATGAGGTCACGCCCGGAATCCCCTTGGCGACGTGCTCCACTTCGGCCGCGATGCGGTCGATCACGTGCAGGTCGTTGCCCGTCACCTTGACCCCGATCGGACTCTTGATGCCGGTGGCCAGCATGTCGATGCGGTTGCGGATCGGCGGAATCCAGATGTTGGACAGGCCGGGAATCTTCACGGCACGGTCCAGTTCCTCGACGAGCTTCTCGGGCGTCATGCCGGCACGCCATTGTTCTCGGGGCTTGAGCTTGACCGTGGTCTCGAACATCTCCAGCGGCGCGGGATCGGTCGCAGTTTCCGCGCGCCCGGCCTTGCCGAACACGGTTTCCACCTCGGGCACGGTCTTGATCATGCGGTTGCTGATCTGCAGCAGCTCGGCGGCGCGTTGCGCCGACAGCCCCGGCAAGGCCGAGGGCA
>JAFECU010000236.1 GCA_018242005.1 Pseudomonadota bacterium
GTAGAGGATGGCGTCCAGATAGATCACACGCAAGGCGGTGTTGCGCCGCGCCAGGCCTAGCTGATACAAGATCAGGGCGACAACGGTCGTGGCAAAGAACTCGAAGAATCCTTCCACCCACAGGTGGATGATCCAGAAGCGCCAGGTGTCTACCACCGTGAAGTTGGTCTTGGCGCCAAAGAACAGTGCCGGGATGTAGAACACCGGAATCGCCATTGCCGCGATCATGAACATGCGCACTATGGGGCGTGCCTCGGCCCGGTCGATGTTGGCGGGTCGCGCCAGCCACCACAGCACGGCGAACCAGACCAGCAAGCCCAGCACCAGCACGTATTGCCATGCGCGCCCCAGTTCCAGGTATTCCCAGCCCTGGTTGCCGAGCCAGAACCACCAGTCGCCCAGCAGTTGCGACAGGCCGAGCCACTCGCCCAGCAAGCTGCCGGCGATCACGAGAACGAAGGCCGCGAACAGAAGATGCGCCCAGAAGCCGAGCGTCTGCGGCACCTGGCGGCGCAGCGTGCTGCCCAGAAACAGGGCGGCTGCGACGTAGGACGTTGCGATCCACATGATGGCGCTCTGCAGGTGCCAAGTGCGCAGCAGGTTGCTCGGGAATATCCGCTCCAGCGGGATGCCGTAGAAGCCCGCAGGCTCGATGCGGTAGTGGGCAACGGCGCCGCCGAGCAGGGTCTGTAGCAGGAACACCAAGGCCACGATGACGAAGAACTTCACCAGTGCACGCTGCGCGGCTGTGGATTCGCCCACGCGAACGAACGGCCGGATCTCGTGGCCATTGCTGACCCAGCCCAGGTAGTCGAACTTGCCAAACGCCAGTAACACCCCCGCAATGCCCACCAGCAGCACCACAAGGCTGAGCGCGCTCCACAGCATGGTGCCGGCCGTGGGAACATTGCCCACCAGCGGGTCATAGGGGAAGTTGTTGGTGTAGGAATACGTCTCGCCCGGCCTGCGTGCGACCGACGCCCATGCCGCCCAGGTGACGAACGAGGTGAACTGGCGCAACTCCTCGGGGTCGGTGATTAACTTGGCCTTCAGCCCGTTGTTGTTGGCCGGGTCATCGAAGTACTCGGTCCAATGCTCCTGCTGCTGACGCCAGGCCTGTGTTTCCGGTGCCGTAAGCGTCAGCGTGTCGCTGGTGGGGTCGTATCGGTTTTCCTTCAGCAGCGCGGCCACCTGGCCCTCGATGGCCGCGCGCTGGGCCGCGTCCAATCGGGCCAAGGGGCTGCCGAACTGCGCCTTGGCCAGCGCGTCTGCGCTATCGGTCCCGATACGGTGCAGCGCATCGGCAGAAAAGTCCGGGCCGAGATAGGCGCCGTGACCCCAGATCGTGCCGTTGTTCATCAGCCCATATCTCAGAAACACGGCCTGGCCGGACTCGACGTCGGCACGCGTGAACAAGGTCTGGCCGTCGACGCCGACCACCTTGCCGGGGATCGGTGGTGCGTTGCGATACGCCAGCACCGTAATGGCCACCAGCACCGCGAAACCCACCACCATGATCACGCCAATGGCTCGCAACCACCAAGGTGAAAGCTCGCCGCTATCGTCGAAGCGTTCCTCGATCAATGCACTCATGTCATTCCCCGTTGCACGCGACCGAGCCACCATACCGGTGCCGGCCACGACATGCAACTGGGCACGGACAGCCCTAAGGGCCTGTCGGGTTTGTGGCGCCAGGGGGCGAAAACAAGACACGCGGCGCGCCGCGCAGTCATGCGCATTGGCGCGGGTGGTGGCCATGGCCGGTTCCCTGCGTGGTGCTGCTCAACACCGCGCCCGGCGGGTTGGATGAACGCATCCATGCCGTGTTGTGCGACCCGGCGGCGCCGCTGCTACCCGCGCCGATTGGCGTATCAGACCCAGCCCAGCGCGCCTAGCAGCGCGCCCGCGCCCAGCAGCCACAGCAGATGTATGCGCGTGCGCCATACCAGCAGCGTGGTGACCGCCGAGAGCAGCCATAGCCGCCAGTCGCGCACCGGATCGCCATGGGCGCTGCCCAGCACCCAGGCCGTGGCCAGTATCAGGCCGATCACCAGCGGCGCCATGCCCTGCTTGAACGCGCGAACCGACCGGCGCTCGCGGTTGCGGTGCGCCCAGCGTGTGGCGACCCAGGTCAGCAGGCTGCTGGGCAGCATGGCGCCCAGCATGCACACGACGACGCCGAGCGCGCCTGCGGTCCAAGCCATATGCGTGCCGCCGCCGGTGTTCAGCCCCACGTTCCAGCCGAGCAGGGCGATGAACAGCACGTTCGGTCCAGGCGCAGACTGCGCGATGACGATGGAGGTGTTGAACTGCATGTCGGTCAGCCAGCCCTGGCGTTCCACCAGAAAGCGGTGCATATCCGGCGCGGTGGCGATGGCCCCGCCCACGGCCAGCAGCGAGATCGACATGTAGTACAGGAACAGGTTCAACCAATCCGCGGGTTGAAGCTGCAGGTGCAGTGTCGTGGCCATGGTGTCAGGCAGGCAGCTTGCGCCAGGTGAGCGCGCAGGCCACGCCGCCCACCACGGGCAGCACCCAGGCCAGTGGCAGGCGCAGCACGCTCATGGCGGCAAAGGTGGTGGCGACGATCAGGCCGCAGGACAGGCGGCCCAGCGGATGCTTGGCCAGCGCCCCCAGCAGCCGGCAGCCCACTCCGGCAACCAGGCCGGCCGCCACGGCCCCCATGCCGCGCAGCGCGCCGACCACCATGGGCTGTGCGGCAAAGGCCGCGTACACCGCGGCAAGCGATACGACGAGCAGCATGGGCAGCAGCAACATGCCTGCCACGGCCACAAGGGCGCCACGCGCGCCGAAATGGCGGTCGCCCAGCATGATGGACAGATTCACCACGTTGGGGCCGGGCAGTATTTGCGCGGCGGCCCAGTCTTCCATGAACTCCTCGTTCGTCAGCCAGCGGCGGCGCTCCACCAGTTCGCGCTGCACGACGGCCAGCACGCCGCCAAAGCCCTGCAGCGCCAGCCAGGTGAAGGCCCAGAAGAGCTCGCTCAGGCTCTGCGGGCGGGGGCGATCCTCGGTGGCAGGCGGATGGATGGCGGGGGCGGACATGGTGGGTGCAGCGAAGCCTGCCATGGTACGCGCGCGCGGCGCTGGCTGCCGGGCGACGGGCATCGCGGAATGCGATGCGCCCATCAGTCGCTGCGATGGGGTGAGGGGCATAAGATCGGCAAGCTTGAGTCAACCCAGCGAGAAACCGCCCATGAAACTCGTCCGCCACGGACAAGCCGGCGCCGAGCGCGCCGGCCTCATCGACGCCCAGGGCGTGCTGCGTGATCTGTCCATGCTGCTGCCTGACATAGGTCCGGCGCAGCTCAGCCCGCGCACGCTGTCGGCGCTGGCCGCCATCGACGCCACGCGCCTGCCGGCCGTGGAGCCCGGCACGCGCCTGGGCTGCCCCGTCGCGGGCATTGGCAAGATCGTCTGCGTGGGCCTGAACTACGCCGACCACGCGGCAGAGGCCGGCCTGCCCACGCCGGCCGAGCCCGTGCTGTTCATGAAGGCCACGACCGCGCTCAGCGGCCCCACGGATCCGGTGCGCATACCGCCCGGCGCACTCAAGACCGACTGGGAGGTGGAGCTGGGTGTCGTTGTCGGCACGCGCATGCAGGCCGTGACCGCCGGCGACGCGCTGGCCCATGTGGCGGGCTATGTGCTGGCCAATGATGTGTCCGAACGCAGCTACCAGATGGAGCGTGGCGGCCAGTGGGACAAGGGCAAGGGCTGCGACAGCTTCGCCCCCGTGGGCCCCTGGCTGGTCACGTGCGACGAGCTGCCCGACCCCCACGCCATCGCCCTGTGGCTGGAGGTCAACGGCCAGCGCATGCAGGACGGAAACACGCGCAACTTCATCTTCGACCTGCCCACGGTGCTGGCCTACATCAGCCAGTTCATGACGCTGGAGCCGGGCGACCTGGTGCTCACCGGCACCCCGGCCGGCGTGGGACTGGGCCAGAAGCCCGAGCCGCGCTTTCTGCGCGCGGGCGACGTCATGCGCCTGGGCGCCACGGGCCTGGGTGAGCAGCGGCTGGTGTGCATAGGGGGCTGAAACGCATGCACCCCTTTGCACTGCTCGGCATCTCCATCGTGGCCGAGGTCGTGGCCACATCGGCCCTCAAATCCTCGCAGGGGCTCACGCGCCTGTGGCCCTCCGCGCTGGCCCTGCTGGGCTACTGCGTGGCGTTCTACCTGGTCTCCAAGGTCATGAACCACCTGGCCACGGGCGTGGTGTATGCCGTCTGGTCGGGCCTGGGCATTGTGCTGATTTCGCTCGTGGGCTGGTTGATGTACGGGCAGAAGCTGGACCTGGCGGCCATGGTTGGCATGGCGATGATCGTCGGGGGCGTGGTGGTCATGCAGCTCTTTTCCAAAAGCACCGGGCATTGAGCACGAAATTGGCCGCCAGCGGCCATCCATAAAGCGCTGACAGCTATTGATTTGAAAGTAGACAAGGCCATGAACCAGGACGCCGGCAACTCCACGCCGCCCGCACAGATCGGCCGCGCCGAGCCCTGCCTGTGGCTCAACCCGCAGTGGCAGGCTCGGTTGCCCAAGGCCGTGCCGCTGGCCGGTACTCGTATTGGTCTGGCGGACACCCAGGCGGCCGCCGAGCGCATGGCGCGCTTTGCGCCGCTGCTGGCGCGGCTGTTTCCCGAGCTGGCGCAGACGGGCGGCGTGATCGAGTCCGCCCTGCTGGCCGCGCCGGCGCTGCAGTCGGCGCTGGGCCCGGCGCCGGCACATGGCCGGCTGTGCATCAAGGCCGACCACCGGCTGCCCGTGGCCGGCTCGATCAAGGCGCGCGGCGGCATCCATGAGGTGCTGGAGTTTGCCGAGGGCCTGGCGCGCCGGCATGGCCTGATCACACCCCAATCCGGCCCCGGCGACTACCTGGCCCTGGCCGACGGCGCGGCGCGTGCGCTGTTTGCGCGCCATACCGTGGCCGTGGGCTCCACCGGCAACCTGGGCCTGAGCATAGGCGTGGCCGCCTCGGCCCTGGGTTTTCGCGCGGTGGTGCACATGTCGCTGGAGGCCAAGGAGTGGAAGAAGCAGCGCCTGCGCCAGCGTGGCGTGCAGGTGGTGGAGCATGCGGGCGACTACGAGGCCGCCGTGGCCGCAGGCCGCGCCCAGGCCGCAGCCGACCCGTACAGCCATTTTGTGGACGACGAGCGTTCGCTGTCCCTGCTGCTGGGTTACAGCGCTGCAGCCCTGCATCTGCGCCAGCAGTTGCAGGATGCGGGCATCGTGGTGGATGCCGAGCACCCCTTGTTCGTCTACCTGCCTTGCGGCGTGGGCGGCGCGCCCGCGGGCATCACCTTTGGCCTGCGCCAGGTGCTGGGCGCGCATGTGCACTGTTTTTTTGCCGAGCCCGTGCAGTCGCCCTGCTTCATGCTGCAGATGATGGCCGGGCAGGGCGCCCACCCCTCGGTGTACGACTGGGGCCTGACCAACCGCACCGAGGCCGACGGCCTGGCCGTGCCGCGCGCCTCGCTGCCCGCGGCCGAACTCATGGCGCCGCTGCTCTCGGGCTGCTTCACGGTGACCGACGATGCACTGTTTCGCCGCCTGGTGCAGGTGCTGGACGCGACGGGTGAACGTATCGAGCCCTCTGCAGCCGCAGGCTTTGGCGGCCCGGCCATGCTGCTGGGCACGGATGCGGGGCGGGCCTGGCTGGCGGCGCGGGGGCTGCTGGCGCAACTGCCACAGGCCACGCATCTGGTCTGGACCACGGGCGGTCTGTTCGTCCCCGAAGAGGAATACCGGCGCTTCGTGTACCGTGGGCGCGCACTGGCCACATGAACCTACAAGGCTCAAGCAGCGCTATCCATTGATTTGCCTATCCAGGGCACGCCGCGATCTACGCGCAGCCCGTCATCCCCGCGAAGGGGGGGGATCCACAGCAACAACGAATCAACGGCGTCTGTAGCGACTGGATCCCCCCCTTCGCGGGGATGACGACGGTTGACTCATCATCAAAAATCGCTGCTTGAACCACCTAAAAACGGCAGTTGACCGCTTGCCACCTTCTGGTCCGCCGCATGGATACTGAGCTTGACCGCTTCGTTTGCCGTCACCTGATGGGTAAGCACGCTACGCACCCGCTGTTTTCAGGATGAAAGAATTGCCAATGCAGACATACGACTTCGTCATCATCGGCGCGGGCATTGCCGGCGCCTCCATGGCCTGGGAGCTGGCCGGGCAGCGCCGCGTGCTGCTGCTCGAGCGCGAATCCCAGCCCGGCTACCACACCACGGGCCGCTCGGCGGCGCTGTATTCGGCCACCTATGGCACGCCGAGCATCCGCGCGCTCACGCGCGCGAGCCGCGCCTTCTACGACGCGCCGCCGCCCGAGTTCGGCAAATCGCCCATCCTCACGCCGCGTGGCGTGGTGTACCTGGCGGGGCCGGATCAGCTCGACCTGCTGGAGGCCGCCTACGCCGAGGCCCTGGCGCTCGACCCCGGCGTGCGCCGCCTGACGCGCGACGAGATGCTGGCGCTGGCGCCCTGCCTGCGGCCCGAGGCCGTGGCCGCGGGCATGAGCGAGCCCGGTGCAGCCGACATCGACGTGCACACGCTGCACCAGGGCTATCTGCGCGGCCTGCGCCAGCGCGGTGGCGAGTTGCGTACCAGCGCCGAGGTGACGGGCCTGCAGCGGCAGGCCGATGGCTGGCGCGTCACCCTGGCAGGCGGCGCCATCATCGCCGCCGGTGCCGTGGTCAATGCCGCTGGCGCCTGGGCCGACGTGGTCGCCGGCCTGGCGGGCGTGGCGCCCATAGGTCTTGAGCCGCGCCGGCGCACCGCCTTCACCTTTCCGGTGCCGGCGGGCATGGATGCGGCCCCCTGGCCGGCCGTGATCGGCATTGCCGAGGATTACTACTTCAAGCCCGACGCGGGCCAGCTGCTGGGCTCACCCGCCAACGCCGACCCCGTGGCGCCGCACGATGTGGTGCCCGAGGAGATGGACGTGGCCCTGGGCATATACCGCATCGAGCAGGTGGCCCGCTTCGAGATCCGCCGGCCCACGCACACCTGGGCGGGGCTGCGCTCCTTCGTGGCCGATGGTGATCTTGTCATAGGTTGGGACAATCATGTGCCCGGTTTCCTCTGGCTGGCCGCGCAGGGCGGATACGGCATACAGAGCGCGGCGGGTGCGGCGCTGCTGGCGCGCAACCTGGCGCTGGGCGAGCCGCTGGACGCGCGGCTGCTGAATGAGGACGTCACGCCCGCGGCGCTTTTGCCCGCGCGGCTGCGTTGAACACGCCCGGGCGAGTCAGGCGTAGGTATTGATCTGCGTGCCCAGCGGGCCGCTGCTGGCGAGCGCCGGGGCGGGCGGGGGCTGTACGCCCTCCAGCAACGTGTTGACGGCGGCCGCCTGCGCGTTCATGGACTTTTTGAGCACGGAGACCTGGACGGCCTGCGCCGTCTCCTGGTTGGACAGGGCCGTGGCGGTATGGACGATGGAGGAGGTGAGGGCGATGTCCATGGCGTATGCGTGAATAGGGAACACCCCGTTATCGGCAGCGCCCGCGCGCACTTGAGGGCCGGCGCTGGCCTACCGGGGGTCCAGCCAGGCCACGCGTCCGTGGCACAGCTCGCCCAGTTTCGCCGTGAAGGCCTCGGCGACGGCTTCGGGCAGCCGCAGGCGCAGCTGCACCTGCGCGCCATGGGCCACGTCGAGCAGCTCGGCGCCTGCGGCCTCGATCTCGCGACGCAGCAGGCCCTCGAGCGCATAAGGCACGCTGCAGCAGAGCGTCTGCATGCGCTGCAGCGCCACCTTGTCGGCCGGCAGCAGGGCCTGGGCCACGGTGTCCGTATAGGCGCGCACCAGGCCACCCGCGCCGAGCTTTACGCCGCCGAAATAGCGCACCACGGTGGCCAGCACGCCTTCCAGGTCCTGGTGGCGCAGCACGTCCAGCATGGGGCGGCCGGCCGTGCCGCCGGGTTCTCCATCGTCCACCGCGGCGGACTGCCCGCCGGCCAGCAGCGCCCAGCAGACATGGGCCGCGCCCGGGTGCTGCTGGCGCAGCGTGTCCACCACCGCCTGGGCGCTGGCGCGGTCCGCCATGGGCTGCACACAGCCTATGAAGCGGCTCTTCTTGATGATGAGTTCGCTGTGGACGGGGGTGCTCAGGGTGAATGGCATGGGGTCGGCGAGCTTAACTCAGCAATACTTCCTGGCTTTCAGTTACATCCTGTCGCTTGATATTCGGGGCGTGGCCCTGAGTTACATAAAAGCCACGTCCCGCCTGAGGCCGCCCACGGCGCACATCTCTGCTTGATGCATCCGCGATGCCGTTCACCCGAGCATGGCTTTGCATCAAGGAGAAAACACCATGAACAGACTCTGGAAACCTCTGGCCCTGGCTCTATTGGCAGGCGCCGGCGCACATGCGGCATGGGCCGCCGACTGCGCTACCGAGATCGATGGCAATGACGCCATGCAGTACAACAAGAGCAGCATTTCCGTGCCGGCGAGCTGCACAAAGTTCACCGTCACGCTCAGGCACACGGGCAAGCTGCCCAAGGCAAGCATGGGGCACGACTGGGTGATGACCAAGACGGCCGACATGCAAGCGGTGCTGGCCGATGGCGCGTCCGCCGGACTGGACAAGGACTATCTCAAACCGGGCGATACGCGCGTGCTGGCCCACACCAAGATCATCGGCGGCGGAGAGTCGGACTCGGTGACCTTTGCGACCAGCCTGCTCAAGTCTGGTGGGCCGTTCAGCTATTTCTGCTCGTTCCCGGGGCATGTGGCGCTCATGAAGGGCACGATAGCCTTGTCCAAGTAAGACCCGTGACGATCGCGGGTTGAAGGGGGAGGGCAGCGGCGCAAACCGCCTAAAATGCCTGCCCCCTTCCCGCAGGCCCGCCGATGAACGCCCCGATCGATGTCTCTTTTTTCCCGCGCGCTGCCAAGCCGATCACCAGCTACAAGCCGTTCTGGGCCAAGCGCTTCGGCCCCGCGCCCTTCCTGCCCATGAGCCGCGCGGAGATGGAGCAGCTGGGCTGGGACAGCTGCGACATCATCCTGGTGACCGGTGACGCCTATGTGGACCACCCGAGCTTCGGCATGGCCGTGATCGGCCGCACGCTCGAGGCCCAGGGCTTTCGCGTGGGCATCATCGCCCAGCCCGACTGGCAGAGCGCCGAGCCCTTCAAGGTGCTGGGCAAGCCCAATCTGTTCTGGGGCGTGACGGCGGGCAACATGGATTCCATGATCAACCGCTACACGGCCGATCGAAAAATCCGCAGTGACGATGCCTACACCCCCGGTGCCGAGGGCAACCGCCGCCCGGACCGCGCCGCCATCGTCTACAGCCAGCGCTGCCGCGAGGCCTACAAGGACGTGCCCATCGTCCTGGGCGGCATGGAAGGCAGCCTGCGCCGCATTGCGCATTACGACTACTGGAGCGACAAGGTACGCCGCTCCATCGTGGTGGACAGCAAATGCGACCTGCTGCTCTACGGCAACGCCGAGCGCGCCCTGGTCGACATCGCCCACCGCCTGGCGCGGCGCGAACCGGTGGAGAGCATCACCGATCTGCGCGGCACCTCCTTCATCCGCCGCCCGGGCGACGAGACCAGCCAGGGCTGGATGGAGATCGACTCCACCGAGGTCGATCAGCCCGGCGCGGTGGAAGCCCACATCAATCCCTACCAGACCACCAGCGAGCAGGCGGCGGCGCAGGGCGCGAGCTGCGCCAAGGAAGATGATCCTGATTTGATAGCTAGTGGCGATTGTTCCACGGGCGTTGCAAGTCAAAATGCCTCTGAAAAGCCACTGCAATTCATGCCCAACCCGGCGCTGGTGAGCAAGAAGGCCTTGCAGCGCGAAAAAACCGTCATCCGCCTGCCGAGCTACGAACAGGTCAAGAGCGACCCCGTGCTCTACGCCCATGCCAGCCGCGTGTTCCACCTGGAGACCAACCCCGGCAACGCCCGCGCCCTGGTGCAGGCGCACGGCGAGGGCGCCACGGCGCGCGACGTGTGGCAGAACCCGCCGCCGATTCCGCTCACCACGGCGGAGATGGACCACATCTTCGACCTGCCGTACGCGCGCAGCCCGCACCCGCGCTACGCCGACGAGCACGGCCGCCACGACGGCGCGACCAAGATCCCGGCCTGGGAGGTGATCCGCTTTTCCATCAACATCATGCGCGGCTGCTTTGGCGGCTGCACCTTCTGCTCCATCACCGAGCACGAGGGGCGCATCATCCAGAGCCGCTCCGAGGACTCCATCCTGCGCGAGATCGAGGACGTGCGCGACAAGGTGCAGGGCTTCACCGGCACCATCTCCGACCTGGGCGGCCCCACGGCCAACATGTACCGCCTGGGTTGCCGCACGCCCGAGATCGAGGCCGCCTGCCGCAAGCCCAGCTGCGTCTACCCCGGCATCTGCCAGAACCTGACGACCAACCACGACCCGCTGATCTCCATCTACAAGAAGGGCCGGGCCATCAAGGGCATCAAGAAGATCCTCATCGGCTCGGGCCTGCGCTACGACCTGGCGATCCAGTCGCCCGAGTACGTCAAGGAACTGGTGCAGCACCACGTGGGCGGCTACCTCAAGATCGCGCCCGAGCACACCGAGTCCGGGCCGCTGACCAAGATGATGAAGCCGGGCATCGGCAACTACGACAAGTTCAAGGTGCTGTTCGAGAAGTACACGCAGGAGGCGGGCAAGAAGCAGTTCCTGATTCCGTACTTCATCGCCGCCCACCCCGGCACGAGCGACGAGGACATGATGAACCTGGCGATCTGGCTGAAGAAAAACGGCTTTCGCGCCGACCAGGTGCAGACCTTCTACCCCAGCACCATGGCCACGGCCACGGCCATGTACCACACGGGCATCAACACCCTGAAGGGCGTGCACAGGGACATGGGCGAGGGTGGGCGCGGCGAAAAGGTGGACGTGGTGCGCGGCGAGAAGCGCCGGCGCCTGCACAAGGCCTTTTTGCGCTACCACGACCCGGCCAACTGGCCGCTGTTGCGGGACGCCCTCAAGGCCATGGGCCGCGCCGACCTGATCGGCAACGGCAAGCACCACCTCATCCCTACCTACCAGCCGCTGGCGGGCAAATGCGGCAAAAAGGGCGACAAGGGCAAATACCTGGTGATCCCGACCATGGTGCTGGATCAGGCGCGTAGCAACGCGGCCAAGCCCAAGGTCGGCGGCCAGGCCGCAGGGCGAGGCGCAGGTAAGCCGGCGACCAAGGCTGGCGCCCAACCCAGGCCCGGCCAGATTCTGACCCAACACACGGGCCTGCCGCCTCGCAAACAGCGCTAAATGATGTGACAAGGCTTGGCTCAATGCCTGGCCGTGCACAGCGCCCGAAATCCAAACGTCACCAGGCCGCGCAGATGAGCTCCTCCTGCGTTGGGGGTACGGGCTCAGGCACTGCCTGTTTTGCAAATCCTGACAAGGGCGCATGAAGCGACTGCTTACCCGATTGATGGGAAGCGTTGCTATGCTTGCCTGAAATCGCCCCTATATTGCCGTGCGGCCAATCCAGAGGGAAGGCGGGAGGACACCACCCGCATGCCGCCGTCGCGCATTCCAGCCAGACATGAGCAACCGGACTCACATCGCCACGGTGATTCTGACTCCCGAACGGGGCTCCGCTGTCAAGACGCATTTGGACCCTGGCGATATTCGGGGATGGGCGGCATAAATGAGGTGACAACCGCCTTGACGCGCATCGGGCACCATTGTCTTGAACGGGTTGCAGGCAGTACATTGGCCCCGGCGCCACTGCGGCGCCAGTGATCCTGCGTTTTCTTCCATTCTGTCAACAGTGGAGGGCATATGGCATCGCGAAGAAATTCCGATAGGCTGCTA
>JAFECU010000237.1 GCA_018242005.1 Pseudomonadota bacterium
CAAGTTTCGTAGCATGCGCCAGGATGCTGAGAAAGATGGAACGCCGCGCTGGGCGGGCGCTGGCGATACGCGGGTCACCCGCGTGGGAAAAATCATCCGAAAGATGCGGATAGATGAATTGCCGCAGCTATTTTGCGTGCTCAAGGGGGACATGAGTCTTGTAGGACCCAGGCCGGAGCGACCTTATTTTGTGGAACGCCTGACGCAGGATATTCCTTACTATGCCTTGCGCCATGGTATCAAGCCCGGGTTGACGGGATGGGCGCAGGTGCGTTACCACTATGGTGCATCGATCAAGGATGCCGAGCAGAAGCTGCAATACGATTTGTATTACGTGAAGAATCACTCGTGGTTACTGGACCTGATCATCCTGTTTGAAACCGTGGGTGTCGTCCTCACGGGAAAGGGCGCGCAGTAACGCGGCTGGCGCCACCGGCTGGCATCTCAGGGCTGATGGCGCGGCAGCCACAACTGGAATTCGGCACCGGCCGTGCCGCTGCTGTCCACCTGGACCCGGCCACCATGGCGCTGAACCACTGCCTGCACCAGCGCCAGGCCCAGCCCTATGCCGCCGACATCCGGGTGGCTGCCCTCGTGCAGGCGCTTGAAGGGTTGGAATAGTTTGTGCTGGAGCTCCGGCGCTATGCCTGGGCCTTGGTCGCGCACCGAGATCACCCAGTACGCTCCCTCGCACCTCAGCGCGCAGCGCACCGTGCTGCCCGCGGGGCTGAATTTGATGGCATTGCCCAGCACGTTGGAGATGGCGCGTCCGATCAGGCCGCGGTCGCCCTGGAAAGGCGCGGCGTCGGGCAAGGGGGCCAGGCTCACCGTGACCTCATGCTCGCGTGCCGCCGCCCAGGCGTCGTCCACGGCTTCCTCCAGGGCGACGGCCAGGTCGATGGGGTCGCTCCGGTAGTCCTCGGCCTGGGCGCCGGCCAGCTGAACGAAGCCCTGTGCCATGGCCAGCGAGGAACGTGCATAACGCTGCACGCGTGACAGCAGCTCCTGCTGCGATAGCTGTTCGGGGAATTCACGCTGCATCTCCAGCAGCGTGAGGATGGAGGCGATTGGCGCCCGTATATCGTGCGAGATGAAATGCAGCGCCTGGTCGCGCTGCTGCTGGGCACGGCGCATGTCGGTCAGGTCCACCAGCGTAAGCAGCCAGATGGTGTTTCCGTCCTGTGTGAAGGGCTTGCACAGCAACAGCAGGTGGCGTCCCTGTGCGTCCCGGCCCTCCTGCTGGGGCGCGACGGAGGCCATCCGGCCCGCGTCCGGCGGCAGCAGCGGGGTGTTTGAATGTGGCGCCACCAGGTCGGACAGCAGTTGCCCGATGGTCTGCCCCTCCAGCGCGCCGCGCCCCTGAAGGTAGCGCTGTGCCGCATCGTTCGCCAGCGTCACCCGGCCCTGGGCATCGCAAACAAAGGTGGGAGATGGCAGCTGCTGCAGGCTGTCGCTGATGAAGTGGTGCAGTCTGCGCAGCCGGCGTGCGGCTTCTTCCACCGCATGGATGCGCCGTTCAAGCAAGTCGCCGCGCAGCAGCGGATGCGACTGCCCGCGAGGGGCAGGGGGCAGCCCCGCCTCGCGCAGCTCGCGCATCTCCAGCTGCAAGAAGTAGGCGGCCGCACTGAGCCGTCGCCAGCTCCAAAGCGGGTAGATCATGGCCACGCCGACCATGGCGGGGGCGCCTGCAAATTGCCAGCCCACCAGGGTGGGTGCCAAAGCACAGGCGAGCAGGGTGACCACGAAGAGAGCCGAGCAGGTCATCAGACCGGCCAATGGCCCGAGCAGCACGATAGCCAGCAGGGCCAGCGCCGTCGGCGTGAGGTTGAAGGTCATGTCCCAGGCGGCGGAGGCTGGTCGAATATTTGCGTGCGCGAGCTCGGCGTTGAGCGCATGGGCCAGCAACTCAACGCCCGCGATGCGTTCGGCCTGCCTCTCCAGGGGCACGGCGAACATGTCGCCGAGCCCGTTGGCGTTCGCCCCCACGATGACGTATTTGCCGCGCAGCGCGCCCGCCGGCAGTCGGCCCTTGAGCAGGTCCAGATAAGAGTAGGTGGTGACCGCCGGCTCCCCCCCTGCAAAGCGCAGGATTTGAAGGCTTCGGCCGACCCAGGGCCCGCTGGCGGGCGCCGCGTTTCCGAGGCAGGACGGCAGCGCCTGGCCTGCGGCGCACAGCATGGCCACACTGAAATGCGGCCAGGGCGCGGCCTGTGGCCCTTCTCTCTGGAACAGGCTGCGTGCCACGCCATCGGCGTCCACCTGTGCCTGTACATGACCCAGCTGGGCTGCGGCGCGGCGCAGCAGGGGCGCCGGTGCATCGGCCTCACTGAGGCTGCCCAGGCCGCGCCGCGCCACCGGCAGCACGGTGCGGCCGTTGCGCTCCAGTGCCCGGGCCAACAGCAGGTCGTCGCCGGGGTAGTCGTTGTCTTCCTCGCCGAACAGTATGTCCAGCCCCAGGGCGCGCGGCGCTTGCGCGGTGATCTGATCGACGAGCTGTGCGTGCAGGGCACGACGCCAGGGCCAGCGTCCTATGGCCTCGATGCTGTGGTCATCGATAGCAATGACGACGATGTCCGGACTGGCAGGCAGTGCGTTCAGGCGCAGGCCAGCGTCTTGCACCAGATGGTCGATGCGGCGCAGCGCACCGTTGGCGCACAACCAGGCCACGAGGCTGAGCACCGCCAGCGACAGTACGAACCATTCACGCCGCAGATTCGCGCGGCGAACCTGTGCCACGCGCATCATTGCCTGCGACCCGAGTGCGTGAACCCGTCAGCCATTCAGGGGCGCGACAGCGGCTGTCCGTCGGAGGAGGTCACCGGTTCGCCCGACTGCGTCTGTACCGCCGCCCGCACACGCAGCAGGCGCGGTGTGGGAAAGTCGCTTTCCAGCCCCGAGGGATCGCGCGTTTGAATGCGCACGAAATAGGCCCCGGGCGCCAGGCCGGCGGCAGTCCATGTGGGCTCGCTCAGGCGCTCGTCCACCAGCGGTGCGGCAAAGTCTTCCGTGGCGGCGAGCTGCAGGCGAAAGCTCTGGCCCGGCTCGCCCGGCCAGCGAAGCTGCAGAGCCGCCCCGTCGCCGTTGGACTGCAGGTCGGCGGCGCTGGGCGCGCCGGGGTTGTTGGCCACCGTGAAGGCCTGGCCAGGGGCATAGGGTCCCTGGTCGCTTGCGCCACCCGGCAGTTCGCGCACGCTGGCCGCGCGCCAGTAGTAGCTGCCTGGTGCCAGCTGGGCCACTCGCGCAGTGCACTGCTGGGCGTGGGTTTCGTCGATCAGCGGCGCAGCAAAGCCCGCATCGGCCGCCACCTGGATGCGGTAGCGCGCAACGCCCGCGACGGGGGTGCACAGCAGTTCCCCCCGGGTGCGCGACACGGTGCCGCCCGGCACGGGGGCCTGGTACAACGGTGCGACCGGGTGGGCCTTGATGGTGATGCTGCGTTGCGCCACCCTGCCCGGCAGGCCGACCTCGTCGAGGGCGCGGACCTGCAGGTGGTAGCTGCCATCGTCCAGCGCCGGTAGGCGCACCTGCGGTGTGCCGAAGATGCCGCTGCGCACCGTCTGGATGAAATCTGCATCGCGTGCCACCTGCACCTGATAGGCGACGGCGGCAGCCACCGGCATGAGTGTGAGGTTGAGGAAGTCGGCATCGTGCAGTGAGTCCGGCAGGCCGGAAAGCTCGGGTGCGGGCAGCAGCGTGCGCGAAATGCCCATCTGACCATCGGCCGCGACGACCACGCCTTGGCCCGCGTCCAGCAGCGTTGCCGCATTGCTTGAGCCGGAATGCCGGGGCACGACGGCGAGCGAGCCTTCTGTCACGGCGGCCAGCAGGCGCTCGTCGGCACCAAGGGCAACGACGAAACGCGTGCCGCGCACGCTGGTTGTGGCCTTGGGCGTGCGCACCTGAAAGCGCCTGGCGCCGTCGCGGCTGGGCGGCACGGCGGACTCGACGCTGCCGCGGCGCAGCTCCAGCACCGACTGGGCATCGCCAGCGCGGCCGCGCCGACGCAGCTGCTGCAGCTGCAGGTCCGTATCGGCCTGCACGCGGATCAGCGTGCCGTCGGCCAGGCGTACGGTGACAAAGGAATCGGGCGCCACCTGTATGCTTGCGCCTTCGCGCAGGGCCTGGCCGGCTTGCAATGGCGCGGCGCTACTGCCCGTCAGGGCCGTGGTATTCGCCTGGCCCTGCACGAAATCCACCTCGGCGGAGCCGGCAGGCAACAGCAGGGAGGGTATGCGCAGCACGGATCCAGGCCTTAGTCGGCGCGGGTTGGCCACATGGTTGTAGGCCTGTAGGCGCGGCCACATGCGCGCGCTGTCGAGATAATGAACGGACAAGGCCTCCAGCGTGTCGCCGGGCTGCACGAGGTGTTCGATGTCTTGCGGCGAGGCGTAGGCGCCGCCCAGCATTGCTGCCGCCCAGAGGGGCAGGGCCATGCGTGTGGCATGGCGTATCGGTGCTCCTCGTGTCCGTGCAGTGGCCATGTCGATTTCTTCCTCGCAGCCTTGTTGTGCAATGCCCGCCCGGTCGGCCGGATTGCCTGTCAACGTTTCTTGTTTATCGGGACTGTCCGCATTCTTCGAGAGTTGCGTCGCCGGCGCTGGGCTTGACCGCCTCAAAACGGTAGCCCACCCCGTAGACGGCCGTGACCATGTAGCCGTTGGCGGGGCGCAGGTCCAGCAGGCTGCGCAGGCGCGAGACATGGGTGTCCAGCGAGCGCGAGATGACCTCCACGCTATGGCCCCAGATGACCTCGCGCAAATGGTCGCGCGAGAGCAGGCGCCCTATGTTTTGGAACAAAAACAGTGCCAGCTCGTACTCGCGCGCCTTGAGCTCCACGGGCACGCCGTCCATCTCCAGCGTACGGGTGGCGGGCAGGAAACGGTAGCGGCCAAATTCCAACTCATCCTTGGCGCTGGCCGGGTAGGCGCGGCGCAGCAGCGCCTGGATGCGGGCCGTGAGTTCGCCCACGCGCACGGGTTTGACCATGAAGTCGTCGGCACCGCTGGCCAGCCCCTGCACGATGTCGCGTTCCTCCTGTCGGTGGGTGACGAACAGGATGGGCAGCTCAGGGCCCAGGTGCTGGCGTACCCAGGACACGATCTCGGGGCCCTCGATGTCGGGCAGCTGCCAGTCCACGATCAGCAGGTCGAAGGTCTCGCGCCGCAGATCCTTGAGCAGCGCCGCACCCGTGGCGTAGGTGCGACAGACATGTCCCAGCTCCGTCAGGGCACGGGTGAAGAGCTCGAGCTGGAGCGGGTCGTCGTCCAATGCCGCAATGCGCATGACTATCCTTGCAGACGGGGTGGGTGAGACTGCCAATACCGAAAACCGCCAGCCATCGCCCTTGGTGTGGCGGTCGGTTGGCGGCTATGCAACGCGTTGGCTATGGATTTTAATAGCCTTCGACTTTTGGTTGTGTGGCGTAAACGGGAAAATACTATTGCTTTTATGCCTGAAACATGATTAGGTGATTTTTCAGGCGCTGGCGGCAGCGGCCAGAGCCCGCAGCGCGGCGCTGACCTCGTCGGCGTCCACGCCGGCCACTGGCGCCAGATGCAGGGCCAGTGTCTGGAGGGCTCCAGAGTCCTCTTGCAGCCGGGCGATGGCCTGGCCGGCCTCGCGCGGTGCGGCAAAGCCGGTGCTCTGCAGCAGCAGCCGGCCGTCGGCGGCCACGAGCTTGAAATAGAACCTGCCGTCTGCCTCTCGGTACTGCTTGAACGCGGGCAGCGCGGCCTTGCCGGCCTTGGGTGAGCCCACGCCCGAGGGGCGCGCAGCGTTCAGGGACCGCAGTCCAACGGCGGCGCGCAGTTTTTGCAGCAAGGGGCGGGCGATGGCGCGCGCGCGCTCGGCGCCGATCTGCAGTGCGGCTTCAACCTTCTCGGGGTGGGCCAGGAGGTCGTCGTAGCGGGCGCGCATGGGGGCGATCTCGCGGTCTATGCAGTCGAACAGCAACTGCTTGGCCTCGCCCCAGGCGATGCCCTCGGCATAGGCGCGGCGCATGGCGGCGGTCTCCTCGGGCGTTGCAAAGGCCTGGTAGAGCTGGAACAGGGCGGAGCCTTCGACCTCCTTGGGCTCGCCGGGGGCGCGCGAGTCTGTGACGATGGAGCCGATCAGTTTCTTGAGCTGCGCGGGCGGGCAGAACAGCGGAATGGTGTTGTCGTAGCTCTTGCTCATCTTGCGCCCGTCGAGCCCCAGCAACGTGGCCACGTTGTCCTCGATGGCGGCCTCGGGCAGCGTGAAATGTTGGCCGTAGAGGTGGTTGAAGCTCGCGGCAATGTCGCGCGCCATCTCGATGTGCTGGATCTGGTCGCGCCCCACGGGCACCTGGTGGGCGTTGAATACGAGGATGTCGGCCGCCATCAGCACCGGGTACATGAACAGGCCGGCGGTGACGCCGTCGTCGGCCTCGCGCCCGGCCTCGGCATTCTTGTCCTGCACCGCCTTGTAGGCATGGGCGCGGTTGAGCAGCCCCTTGCCCGTCACGCAGGTGAGGAACCAGGTGAGCTCAGGAATCTCGGGAATGTCCGACTGGCGGTAGAACGTCACCTGCTCGGGGTTCAGTCCGGCCGCCAGCCAGCTCGCGGCGATCTCCAGCGTGGAGCGGTGCACGCGCTCTGGCTCCTGGCATTTGATGAGGGCGTGGTAGTCGGCCAGGAAGTAGAAGTTCTCCACCCCCGGCGTGCGGGTGGCGGCGATGGCCGGGCGCATCATGCCCGCGTAGTTGCCCAGGTGCGGGGTGCCGGAAGGGGTGATGCCGGTGAGATAGCGCGTAGAGGTCATGAATCAGCGAAGCAGGGCGGTGAGTGGCGAGATCAGCAGGTCGATGACGGTGTAGCCCAGGGACATCAGGGGGCGCAGCCACAGCTGGCCGACGATGCCCGCCACGACCAGGGCCAGCACGATGAAGAAGCCATAGGGCTCGATGCGCGCGACGAGCTGGGCCTGCTTCCAGGGAAGCAGGCCGACGAGGATGCGGCCGCCATCGAGCGGCGGCAGCGGAAACAGGTTGAAGGCCCACATCACAAGGTTCACGGCAACGCCGGCGCGGGCCATTTGCACAAAAAAGGGTTCCGATGCGCCCAGCGCCACCAGGGCGACCAGCAGCAGGGCCCAGGCCAGGGCCTGGGCGAAGTTGGAGGCCGGCCCCGCCAGCGCCACCCAGACCATGTCGCGTTTCGGATGGCGCAGGTGATGAAAGTTGACGGGCACCGGCTTGGCATAGCCGAACAGGAACGTGCCCGACGTGGCGAAATACAGCAGCAGCGGCATCAGCACCGTGCCTATGGGGTCGATGTGCTTGAGCGGATTGAGCGTCACGCGCCCCAGCATGGTGGCGGTGTTGTCGCCGAAATGCCGGGCGGCATAGCCATGGGCTGCCTCGTGCACGGTGATGGAAAACAGCACCGGCAGGGCGTAGATGAGTATGGTTTGGATGAGATTGGAGGAGTCCACGGCCCGGATTGTGGCAGAGCCGCGCTATGAGGGAGTTCACGTACTACGCGGCACCGTCAATCTCGTTAATATTGCGGTTTGTTGCAAAAAGAAACCAAAACATAAGGAGACATGCAGTGCCTGGTTTTGACCGCTTCACGATAGGGACACGCCTGACAATCGCCTTCGGCTGTGTTTCGCTCTGCGTGGGGGCCCTCATGGCCGTGGCCCTTTGGGCACTGGCGCAGCCGGGCGGCGCGGGCGCGGTGGCCGTGCCCTGGGTGTGGGCGCTGGGGCTGCTGGCGCTGTTGGTGGCGGGGGGAGCCTGGCTTTCGCTGCGCAGCGGCATCGTGCAGCCGCTGGCGCAGGCCATACTGATCGCCGAAACCGTGGCCGCGGGCGACCTGAGCCAGGAGTTCAGCACCGAGTTGCAGGGCGACTTCGGCCGCCTGCTGGGCGCCCTGGGCACCATGGAGGACACGCTGACCGAGCTGGTTGGGCGCATCAAGCAGTCGGCCGACGCCATCGGCGTATCCGCCGGCGAGATCGACGCCGGCAACGGCGACCTGTCGCGCCGCACCGAGGAGCAGGTGAGCGCGCTCACCCAGACCGCCGCCAGCATGGAGCAGCTGACTGCCACCGTGCGCCAGAACGCCGAGCGTGCGCGCTCGGCCAGCGCACTGGCGGTGGATGCCTCGCACACGGCGGGCCGGGGCGGCTCCGTGGTCGGCGAGGTGGTGCAGACCATGGACGCCATCAGTGCCAGCTCGCGCAAGATCGTGGACATCATCCAGGTCATCGAGGGCATCGCCTTCCAAACCAACATCCTGGCGCTGAACGCCGCCGTCGAGGCCGCGCGCGCCGGCGAGCAGGGCCGGGGTTTTGCCGTCGTGGCCAGCGAGGTGCGTTCGCTGGCCCAGCGCAGCGCCGTCGCCGCACGCGAGATCAAGAGCCTGATCCAGGAATCGGTGCAGCAGGTGCAGGCCGGCTCCGGCCTGGTGGGCCAGGCAGGCCAGACCATGCAGGAGATCGTGCATTCCGTGGGCCAGGTCAGCGGCCTGCTGGGGGAAATTTCTCACGCGCTGGGCGAGCAGAGCGAGGGAATCGCCCATGTCAACCAGGCTGTCGCTCATATGGATGGCGCCACCCAGCACAACGCATCCCTGGTGCAGCAGGCCACGCAGGCCGCAGCGGCGCTGAACGATCGCGCCGGGGATTTGCAGCTGGCCGTGGGGGCCTTCAAGCTGGACGACGAAAGCGCCGACGCTGTGGCAGCGAATATGCCCCTGTGCCTCGCGGCCTGACCTGGGGCCCGAAAAGAATAGCTCGATCCGCTTTGTGGGCGGGCGTTAGCGCCCGTTTCAAATGACTGGATGTGCCTTCAGAGTCCGAGCGCCTGCAGGCTGCCGCGCCCTTCTCGCACCACGATGGGGTCGCCGCCGGTGCCCATGACCGTGAGGTCCAGCACCGTGGTGGGTTCCAGCGGACAGGCGCCGGCGTCGACGATGCCGTCGAGTTGCTTTTCGTAGCGCTCGCGGATCTCCTGCGGGTCGTTGAGGGGGGCTTCCTCGCCCGCCGGGATCAGTGTGCTGGCCAGCAGCGGCGCGCCGTGCAGTTCCAGCAGCATCTGCAAGCCCTTGCGGTCGGGTACGCGCAGGCCGATCGTCTTGCGCTGTGGGTGGCTCACGCGCCGGGGTACCTCCTTGGTGGCGTCCAGGATGAAGGCATAGGGCCCGGGCGTGGCCAGCTTGAGCAGACGGTACTGCCGGTTGTCCACATGGGCGTAGCTGGCCAGCTCCGACAGGTCGCGGCACAGCAGCGTGAGATGGTGCTTGTCGTTGATCTGGCGCAGGCGGCGGATGCGATCGACGGCGTCCCGGTCGTCCAGGCGGCAGACCAGCGCATAGCTGGAGTCGGTGGGCACGGCCAGTATGCCGCCGCCCGCCAGCAGGCCGGCCGCCTGCTTGAGCAGCCGCGGCTGCGGGTTGTCGGCGTGGATCTCGAAGTATTGAGCCATGGTCGGTCAGGCCGCGGCAAGGCCTTGGGGTGCGCGCTGGATGCGTTGGGACAGCAGCGCCCACACGGGCGTGAGCTGCCCGGGCAGATCGGGCAGCACCCCCAGGTCGGTGTGTGATTCGTGGGGGCTGTGGAAATCGCTGCCACGCGAGGCCGCCAGGCCAAACTCCTGCGCCATGTCGGCGTAGATGCGGTATTCGGCACTGGTGTGGCTGCCTGTCACCACCTCCACGCCCTGGCCGCCGTGCTGCCGGAACTCGGAAAACAGCGCGTACTCCTCGTTGGCCGTGAAGCGGTAGCGCGCCGGGTGGGCGATCACGGCCATGCCGCCGGCGTCGCGGATCCAGCGCACGGCGTCGCGCAACTCGGCCCAGTAGTGCGGTACGTAGCCGGGCTTGCCCTCGGTCAGGTACTTGCGGAACACCTCGCCCATGTCGCGGCAGACGCCGGTGTCCACGAGGTAGCGGGCGAAATGCGTGCGCGAGATCAGCGCCGGGTTGCCCACGTAGCAGAGCGCGCCCTCATAGGCGCCGGGGATGCCCGCTCGATCCAGTTGCCTGGCGATCTCGCGCGCGCGCTCGTCGCGCCCTCCCCGGGTGGCCGCCAGGCCGCGCGTGAGCTGCGCGTCGTCCGGGTCGAAGCCCAGGCCGACGATGTGCACCGTGGTGTTGATGAAGGTGACGGAAATCTCCGTGCCCGTGAGGTAGTCCATGCCCAGCGCATGCGCGGCGGCCGCGGCGCGGTGCTGGCCGCCGATTTCGTCGTGATCCGTCAGTGCCCACAGCTCAACCCCATTGGCGTGCGCGCGGGCAGCCAGCGCCTCGGGCGTGAGGGTGCCGTCGGACACGATGGAGTGGCAGTGCAGGTCGGCGTTCAGGGTATGGGGCACCGGCTCATTGTAGGGCGCGTGCCTTGCGCGCATTCATGGCAGGGTCTCGCGGCGCGCGGTCTGCTCAAGTTGTAACAGTTGGTCAAGAAGTCGGAGATTCTGCCGAAATCAGAAATCTTTGGGTTGCGACTGCGGCTGCGCCCTCCTGGGCGGCAGGCCGATACTTTGTTCTATGAATCTTCACCATCTACCTGTTGCGCGAAAGCTCTGGGCCCTGGTTCTGGGGCTCACGCTGGCGCTTCTGCTGCTCATGGCGGGCCTGGTTGCCCATTTGACGACGCTGGACGACGAGGCGGCGAATGCCGTGCAGTTCAGCGAAGACCGTATCACTCACGCCCTGCGCTGGCGCGGCATGGTGGCGCTGGACGCGCACCGCGCCATCATCCAGATGGGCACCAGCGACGCAGCCCTGGCCGAGCGCATGGCCAAGGAGTCCAGCACCAGCACGCAGGCCATCACCGAGCTGCAGCAGAAGGTGCAATCCATGGTGCGCAGACCCGCAGGCAAGGCGCAGATGGAGCGCATCGCCGCCGTGCGCGCCCAGGCGCTGGACATCATCAAGCAGTCCAGGGAGCTGCGCGCCAAGGGCGATGACGCTGCGGCCGCGGTCCTTGTCAATGACCGGCTGCGGCCAGCCATCAAGCGCTACATCGACGAACTGGATGAGTTCGTGGTGCTGCAGGAGCGCCGCCGTGATGTGCTCAAGGAAGAGGCTTTGCAGCAGCGCCACCGCGCCCTGTGGATCGCCCTGGCGATCGTGCTGGTGGTGGTCGCCATCGGCATGCTGCTGTCACGCCTGCTGGTGCGCTCCATCACCCAGCCGCTGGCGCGCGCCGTGGGCCTGGCCGATGCGATTGCCGCCGGCGACCTGACGCGTGACGTGCACGACGAGCGCCGCGACGAGCTCGGCCAGCTGCTGCGGGCGCTCTCAAGCATGGGCGCGCGCCTGCGCAGCGTGGTGGGCGAGGTGCGCTCGGGTGTGGAATCGGTCTCGGCCGCCTCCAGCCAGATCGCCACGGGCAACCAGGACCTGTCGGCGCGCACCGAGCAGACGGCGGCCAACCTCGAAGAAACGGCGGCCAGCATGGAGGAACTCACCGCCACGGTGACGCAGAGCGCCGACACCGCACGCCAGGCCAACCAGCTCGCGGCCAACGCGGCCCAGGCGGCCGAGCAGGGCGGCCAGGTCATGGACCAGGTGGTGGCCAGCATGCAGCAGATCACCGATTCGAGCCGCAAGATCGCCGACATCATCGGCGTGATCGACGGCATCGCGTTCCAGACCAACATCCTGGCGCTCAACGCCGCGGTCGAGGCCGCGCGTGCCGGCGAGCAGGGCCGCGGCTTTGCCGTGGTCGCCGGCGAGGTGCGCTCGCTGGCGCAAAGGAGCGCCGAGGCGGCCAAGGAGATCAAGCAGCTCATCACCACCAGCGTGAGCAACGTGGAATCGGGCTCGGCGCAGGTGGAGCAGGCCGGCCAGAGCATGCAGGAGATCGTGCACGGCGTGCGCCGCGTGAGCGATCTGATCGGCGAGATCACGGCCTCCAGCACCGAGCAGCGCGACGGCATAGGCCAGGTGAACCAGGCCGTGGCCAACCTGGACCAGATGACGCAGCAGAACGCCGCCCTGGTGGAAGAGGCCAGCGCGGCAGCGGCGTCCATGAGCGAACAGGCGCAGCGCCTGTCGCAGGTGGTGGCGGTGTTCAACGTGGGCGGCGGCGCGGTAGCAGCCCCGCGCATGCCGGCCGCCGTGGCAGCGGCCCCGCGCCCGCAGGTGGCCAAGCCTGCGCCCAAGCTCTGGCCCAAGCCGGCGACGGCGCGCATTGCGGAGTCGAAGAAGCCGGTGGCAGCAGGCGCGGACGATGACTGGGAAAGCTTCTAAAAAGTGAGCTGCCCGCGCTTTGTGGGCAGTCGTTTGCGGCCAATACGGCTATAAAAAACCGGGTGGGCTCAGCGCTGCACCCCCTCCACCAGAAACTGCACGCGCCGCTCGCCGCGCCATTCGTTCACGTCGAGGCGAAAGGCCAGCAGCGCGCGCTCGGGCAGCTGCTCGGTGTGGCCGAACCAGATGGCATCGACCGGCTGCCCCTGGTGCAGCAGCTTGATCTGCAGGTGGTTCCTGGCCTCGCCCACCAGGCGCTGGCTCAGCACCTGCACCTCCTCGCTGAAGGTGGGCGGGGCGAAGCCCTGGCCCCAGACCTCGCGCTGCAGCTGGTCCACGAGCTCGGCGCGGCAGTATTCGGGCGCAAGCGGCCCGTCGGTCTCCAGCCGGCGCGTGAGGGTGGCCGCGTCCAGCCATTCGCGGGCGACCTGGGCAAAGGCCTGCTCGAAGGTCTCGAAATGCTCCTCTGCCACGGTGCAGCCCGCGGCCATGGCGTGGCCGCCGAACTTCAGGATCACGCCCGGGTGGCGCTTGGCCACCAGGTCGAGCGCGTCGCGCAGATGAAAGCCCGCGATCGAGCGGCCCGAGCCCTTGAGCTCGTGCTCCCGGCCCGGCGCGCCGCTGGCGGCAAACACGAAGCAGGGGCGGTGCAGCCGGTCCTTGATGCGCGAGGCGACGATGCCCACCACGCCCTCGTGGAAGTCGGGGTCGAACACGCTGATGGCGGGCGGCGGCTCCTCGTCCTCGTCGAAAAGGCTTTCCGCCAGCAGCATGGCCTGCTCGCGCATGCCGCCCTCGAGCTCGCGGCGTTCGCGGTTGATGGCGTCGAGCTGGCGCGCCAGCTCCGCGGCGCGCCCGGCGTCGTCGGTCAGCAGGCATTCGATGCCCAGCGTCATGTCGGCCAGGCGGCCCGCGGCATTGAGGCGCGGGCCCAGCGCAAAGCCGAAGTCGAAAGTGGTGGCGGCCTCGGCCCGGCGCCCGGCGGCGTCGAACAGCGCCCGTATGCCGGCCTGCATCTGGCCCGCGCGTATGCGCTTCAAGCCCTGGGCCACCAGGCGGCGGTTGTTGTTATCGAGGCGCACCACGTCGGCCACCGTGCCCAGCGCCACCAGGGGCAGCAGGGGCTCGAGCCGCGGCTGGCTGGCCGGGTCGAAGCGCCCGCGCGCGCGCAGCTCGGCGCGCAGCTGCATGAGCACGTAGAACATCACGCCCACGCCGGCGATGGACTTGCTCTCGAAGCCACAGCCGGGCTGGTTGGGGTTGACGATGGCGTCGGCTGCCGGCAGCTCGGGCCCGGGCAGGTGGTGGTCGGTGACCAGCACCGAGAGGCCGAGCGCCCTGGCCTCGGCCACGCCCTCGACGCTGGCGATGCCGTTGTCCACGGTGATGAGCAGGTCGGCGCCCTTATCAAACACGCGCCGGGCTATTGGCGCCGTGAGGCCGTAGCCATCCACCACGCGGTCGGGCACCAGGTAGTCCACATGGCGCGCGCCCAGAAGGCGCAGGCCGCGCACGCCCACGGCGCAGGCTGTGGCGCCGTCGCAGTCGTAGTCGGCGACGATGACCAGGCGCCTGTCCTCGTCGATGGCGTCGGCCAGCAGAGTGGCGGCGGCCTGCACGCCCTTGAGCGCGGTGGGTGGTAAGAGGCGCGCCAGCGCGTCGTCGAGCTCATCACTGGCGCGTATGCCGCGCGCGGCGTACAGGCGCGCCAGCAGCGGGTGCACGCCGGCCTGCTCCAGCGCCCAGACGGCGCGGGGGGGAATGTCTCTTTCTATGATTTTCATAGCTGCTCGCACATGCTGGAAAAGCGCTGTGGCCTGAAAATGCTTTGAATCCGCTGACCCAGGCCGCGTGGGGCATGGTGCCAGGCCATGGCGCTGCGCTCGCCGCACAGCGTCAGGCGCGCGCGGCCACCTTTGGCTACATGCGCGGCCAGGTGGGCGACGGGACCGGCGTCCAGCGCCTTCCAGGCGTCGGCCCAGGCCTGCCAGTCCTCGCGCAGGGCAGCCTCCAGCAAGGTGGTGGGCATGTCGGGTTCTTCCGCGGCCTCAGGCGCCCGGGGCAGGGCGCCCGCGCCATGCACCCAGAAGGCGTTGACGGGCGGCAGGCCCTGGGCCGCGCGCGCGTCGTTGAAGGGGTGGGTGTAGAGCAGCATCTGCATCTCGCTGTTCAGGCGGTGCAGGGTGCGGGCCTGCTGCTTGTCGGGCAGCCAGGCGCTCACGTCGCGGCCCGTCACGCGCTCCAGCGATGCCGTGGCCAGGCCCGAGAACGCCTTGCCCTGCGCCAGCCAGCGCGTGGGCTGGTCGTAGACCAGGGTGATGCCATCCTCGGCAAACCAGGGCGCGACGATGGCCAGCAGTGCGCGCGAATCCTGCTCGGTCAGCCGCAGTTGCGCCGGGTCGGCCAGCAGCACATGGTTGGCGCCGGCCTGCCATTGGCAGGGCGTGACGAAGGCCCAGGCCTGGTCCAGCGCATCCTGCGCGCCGGTCTGCAGGCGCCGCCAGGCGGCCCAGGGTGGGGCCTCGGCGACCAGGCCCAGGTGGCGCGCCAGGGCGCGCTCGTGGGGCGGGGTGAAGTCGGTCTCGCTGCCGGCGTCCAGGCCCAAGGGCGAGAGGCGCGCCAGCAGCCGGTCGAGCCCGGGCAGGGCCAGGCCCTGCAGCGCCTGGCGGCATCCCTCGGCGTGGCTTGCGGCCAGGGGGATGAGCAAATGGGGGGTGGGGGACATGGGGGGCTATTGTCCGGGATGCCACAATCGCGGGTTGCGCACGGCCGGTGTGTCCCCGGCGCCGTGCAAGCCTTCCACACCATGCAAATCCCTTACGAACTGGCCCTGGGCTGGCGCTACACCCGGGCGGGCCGCGCCACGCGGCGCAACGGCTTCATCTCCTTCATCTCGGGCGTATCCATGTTGGGCATTGCGCTCGGGGTGGCGGCGCTCATCATCGTGCTCAGCGTGATGAACGGCTTTCAGAAAGAGGTGCGCGACCGCATGCTCAGCGTGGTCTCGCACATCGAGATCTTCGCGCCGGGCGGCGCCGCGCTGCCCGACTTGCAGCGCACGCTGGCCGAGGCGCGCGCCAACCCCAACGTGGTCGGCGCCGCGCCCTTCGTCGCGGCCCAGGCGCTCTTGGCGCGCGGCGAGGACATGAAGGGCGTGCTGGTGCGCGGCATAGACCCGGCGCGCGAGCCCGAGGTGACCGACCTGGCGGCCGAGAGTGTGCAGGGCCTCAAGGCCCTGGTGCCGGGCGAGTTCCGAGTCATCCTGGGCAGCGAGCTGGCGCGCCAGCTCGGCGTGCAGGTGGGCGACACGGTGACGCTGATCGCGCCCTCGGGCCAGGTCACGCCCGCGGGCGTGCTGCCGCGCCTCAAGCAGATGACGGTGGCGGGCACCTTCAGCTCGGGTCACTACGAGTACGACTCGGCCCTGGTGCTCATGGCGCACCAGGACGCCGAGCGCATCTTCCGCCTGGAGGGGCCGACCGGCCTGCGCCTGAAATTGAAGGACCTGCACCAGGCGCCCGAGGTCGCCCAGCAGCTCGCGCACAGCCTGTCCGGCCGCCTGTTGATACGCGACTGGACGCAGCAGAACAAGACCTGGTTTGCCGCCGTACAGCTCGAAAAACGCATGATGTTCATCATCCTCACGCTCATCGTCGCCGTGGCGGCGTTCAACCTGGTGTCCACCCTGGTCATGACCGTGACCGACAAGAGCGCCGACATCGCCATCCTGCGCACGCTGGGCGCGAGCCCGCAGAGCATCATGGGCGTGTTCGTGGTGCAGGGCGCCATGGTGGGCGTGATTGGCACGCTGGCCGGGCTGCTGCTGGGCCTGGCCATCGCGTTCAACATCGACGTCATCGTGCCTGCCATCGAGCGCGCGCTGCACACCACCTTTTTGCCGCAGGACATCTACCTCATCAGCCGCATGCCCAGCGAGCCGCAAAGCAGCGACATCGTGCCGATTGCCGTCATTTCGCTGATCCTGGCCTTCGTCGCCACCCTGTACCCGAGCTGGCGCGCCAGCCGCGTGAACCCGGCGGAGGCGCTGCGCTATGAATGACGTCGTGCTGCAGGCCCAGGGCCTGGCCAAGCGTTTCACCGATGGGCGGCTCGACGTGAGCGTGCTCAAGGGCGTCGATGTGGCCGTGCATGCCGGCGAGACCCTGGCCATCGTCGGCGCCTCGGGTTCGGGCAAGAGCACGCTGCTGCACCTGCTGGGCGGGCTGGATGCGCCGACCGCGGGCCAGGTCACGCTCAAGGGGCAGGCGCTGGGCGCGCTGTCACCCGCCGCACAGGGGCGGCTGCGCAACGCATACCTGGGCTTCATCTATCAGTTCCACCACCTGCTGCCCGAATTCAGCGCCCAGGACAACGTGGCCATGCCGCTGCGCATACGCCGCCTGCCCTATGAGCAATGCCTGGCCCAGGCCCAGCAGATGCTCAAGGCCGTGGGCCTGGGCGAGCGCGTGCTGCACCGCCCGGCGGAACTGTCTGGCGGCGAGCGCCAGCGTGTGGCGATTGCGCGCGCCCTGGTCACGCGCCCGGCCTGCGTACTGGCCGACGAGCCCACGGGCAACCTGGATCGCGCCACGGCCGACGCGGTGTTCCAGCTGATGCTGCGGCTGGCGCGCGAGCAGGGCACGGCCTTTGTCATGGTCACGCACGACGAGTCGCTGGCCGCGCGCTGCGACCGGGTGCTGCG
>JAFECU010000238.1 GCA_018242005.1 Pseudomonadota bacterium
CGTTGGGGCTGCGCGGCAGCGGTCGAGACAGTGGCGGCAGGCCGCAAGGGAGCGGGACGCATGGCGAAAACCTCCATCGGTTGCAGGGCTCCGGCCACACAGCGCAACCGGATGGAGGCAGTCTCAGAAAACGAGGCCCTTCTGCTCAGGGTCGTTTTGCACCCTCATCAAAACGACCCTTCTCAAGCGGCGGAAGCTGTGCTAGGCGGCGATAGCCGCCGCGCATCAGCGCATCGCCGCGCCGTACCAAGCGGCGTACCTTGGAGCGCAGGCCGCCGTCGCTGTACCAATCGGCTGCGGCATCGCCGCCGAACAAGCCTTCGGCCACCTCGCGCAAGGACGCACCCGCTAGGGTTGCGTCGAGCGCCTGCAAGGTGTGTAGCTCAAGCAGCGCGGCGGGTGCCGGCCTGGGCTTCGCAGAAGCCAGGGCCGCGCCGAGCGCATGGTTGCGCGCAGGTGCGGCGGCGCCGCCGCGGCGGGCATAGGCGACAGCCATCCCGTCTTCCAGGCTGGGCGCCAGCGCGAAGCGCAGGCAATGACCTGGGCTGTGCGCCATCAGCGCCAGCCCTTTGCCGTCATGGAGCAGTTGCTTGTGCCCGGCAATGCGCCAAAACGTGAACGCGGGAGCATACTGCGGCGGATCGGCGTCGGGATAGAGCTGCACCACGGCCACATGGCCGGGCAACCAGGCTGGATGCGCGTCGCGCGCATCCAACGCCGGATCTTCCAGCAGGCGCAAGCCCCAGCGATGCGCCGCCTGCTGCGCGGCTTTCGGCCGGCGATGATGGCGCAGCCAGTCGAGCCGGTAATCGGGGTTTCTGCGCAGATATTCCCAGGCCGTCCCAAGGTCGTCCAAGTGCAGCACGTACAGATACGCGGCAGTCGGATACCAGTGCTCGGCGCTGCGATCGACCATGACGCAACCTCCCTGCGAACAGGACTGGCCGCGACGGAAGAACTACGTGCTACATCGGTGTCATCAGAACGAAATGGGTTAAGGGAATAGTTGGGCTGTCAAGTCCGACTGGCTCCGATGCGTTGCGGTATTCGTCTCAATGCTGCGGCGGCAGCGTCCCTCCCGTGGGACGCCGTACAGGCCAGCCTGCCGCAGTCCGCGTCAGGCATCATGTCCGTTTGGATCAGACTGGCGCGGCTACGCCGCAAGAATCTCGATTGAGACCTGCCCGGTATGACACCAGACTGAAAAAGTCACAGTAGGCTGTGTTCAGTCCGGGATAGCCCCGTCGCGCTCGGCCAGCCGGGTGTATTCCGACAGCGTGCGCGTGGGCCGGAAGTAGCGGTCGCGCATCACGGGCTGCTGATGCGGCCCGACGATGCCAGCCAGCTCGGACAGCTTGACGGTTCCTTGCGCCGGCATTCCGATTCCCAGGTCGATGAGGCCCCAGGCGGTGTCGCCATCGGCGGGATCGAGTGCGGCCAGCAGCCAGGTCACATGCGCGTCCGGCGTGAACAGCCGCACCACGGGCACCGGGTCGATGGCCCGGCCAGCGGCGCGGGCCTCGCCGTTGACGAGCAGTTGCGCGCGCTCCGGGAGGGTGGCGAGTGGCTGGGGCATGGTCGGCAATCCCACAAATCCAATGATGCACGGATGCGGTTTCACGCCCAAGCGCAGAACCGCCAAACCGGATTTGCGCCTTCGTGCGCAAGCACGGATGCGGTTCTATGGCTTTGCCGGAATCCGCCGATACGGATTTCCGTAGAGGCACAAAAACGGAGAACACCAAATGAACACTATAGATTGTAGCCCTATAGGGCGCAATGGGATGTCATCTTGGTTTTTGAGAGGAAACCATAGGTGGCGGCTGGGAACTCATTGGCGAAGGCGTTGAAGACAGTCAGAAAGGCGCGTGGCTTGAGCCAGGAAGCCTTCTCTGACGTGTCCAGCCGCACCTATATGAGTACCCTCGAACGCGACCTGAAAAGCCCCACCTTGAACAAGCTGGCCGAGCTGTGCGAGGTGATGGAGATCCATCCGCTCACGCTGCTGACGCTGGCCTACGCGGGCGACAGCCCGCGCAAGGCCGACGAGCTGCTGGCGCAGGTGCGCCAAGAGCTGGAGGCGGTGTTGAGCGAACGCGACGCGGCGGAGCCGCGCGCGTGATGCGGTGATGTGCTGCTATTAGCAGCACATCGCCCCGCCGCGATGGGCGGGGCGCTGCGGCGGTCACGCCGCCTGGGGCTTGCTGCGCGACCAGATCAGGTCGTGCGTGCCGCCCTCGCCTTCGATCAGGCGGGCATAGACCGGAGCCAGGAACGAAGGATCGTCGAGGGTCACGGACTTGTATTCCCGCCCGGCCTCGCTGGTCTTGTTCCACGCCGCGCCGATGTCGTGGCC
>JAFECU010000239.1 GCA_018242005.1 Pseudomonadota bacterium
GGGGCAGGTCCAGTCGAAGGTCAGGTTGGTAAACGGCGTCTGCGTGCCCCAGCGCGAGGGCACGTTCAGGTTGTAGATCAGGTCCTGCATGCACTGGCGCACGGCGGCGTAGTCCATGCCGTCCTTGCGCACGAAGGGCGCCATGTAGGTGTCGAACGAGGAAAACGCCTGCGCGCCCGCCCATTCGTTCTGCAGCGTGCCGAGGAAGTTCACGATCTGCCCCACGGCGGAACTCATGTGCTTCGGGGGCCCCGCCTCCACCTTGCCGGGCACGCCGTTGAGCCCCTCGTGCAAGAGCGTGCGCAGCGACCAGCCGGCGCAGTAGCCGCTGAGCATGTCGAGGTCGTGGATGTGGATGTCGCCATTGCGGTGCGCCTCGCCGATCTCGGGCGCGTAGACGTGCGAGAGCCAGTAGTTGGCCGTCACCTTGCCGGCCACGTTCAGGATCAACCCGCCCAGCGAGTAGCCCTGGTTGGCGTTGGCGTTCACGCGCCAGTCGGCGCGCGTCAGGTATTCGTTGATGGAGGACTCCACATGCACCAGCGTCTGCCGGTCGGCGCGCAGGCTGGCGTGGCGCTGGCGGTAGGCCATATAGGCGCGCGCGGTCTGCAGGTGGTTGGCGGCGATCAGCGTCTGCTCGACCACGTCCTGAATCTGCTCGATGGTCGGCGCCTCGCCGCGGAAGCGGTGGATCAACACCTTGGTCACCTGGGCGGTGAGCAGCTGCGCCTCGTCCTGGCCGAATTCGCCGGTGGCGCTGCCGGCGCGCGCGATGGCGGACTGGATGCGTGCGGCGTCGAACGCGGCGCGCTCGCCGTTTCTCTGGATGACGTCGCGCGGCAAGGTGGCGAGCATGGGCTGACTGATGGTCATGGCGGCCTTTGAACACTAGGTATGGTGTTCACGATACATGTCAAACACTACATGTAGTTTGATCGCGCGCAAACCGATGGTGCGAAGCCGTCTCGGCATGCCCTGCCGCGCTGGGCGCAGGGCACAAAAAAAAGCCGGCGTGATGCCGGCTGAAAGGCAAGCCGCCCGCGAGGGTCCTGCCGATGGAGTCAAAACTCGCTGCAGCGCTTTATGGGCAAGCGCAACCAGCTATCAATATTGAATCGCTGTGCTCGATCGTGAGGCCTTGTCGACCCCACGATCGATGACGGCGTCAGCGACGTGCGCCGGCCAGTGCGCCGGTGCTGGGGGCAGCCGGGGCACGGTTGCCGAACAGCACGGCGCTGACCACCTGCCAGCTCACGCACAGGGCGCCGGTGATGAGCACCAGGTCACCGAAGGTGCGCACCCAGCGCAGGGTTTGCAGCAGGGGCTGCTGCAGGAACTCCTCGCTGCGGGCGTACCACAGGCCGTGGGTCACGCTGGCGTGGAACTGGAACAGGCCGATGGGCAGCAGGCTGGTGACGATCATCAGCACCAGGCCGGCATTGAGCCACCAGAAGCCGGTCTTCATCAGGCGTTCGTTGAATTCCACGTTCGGGCGCACATAGCGCAGCACCAGCAGCGTGAAGCCCAGGGCCAGGAAGCCATAGACACCGAACAGGGCTGCGTGGGCGTGCACGGGCGTGGTGTTCAGGCCCTGGATGTAGTACAGCGAGATCGGCGGGTTGACCATGAAGCCGAACACCCCGGCGCCCAGCATGTTCCAGAAGGCCACGGCCACGAAGCACATCAGCGGCCAGCGCAGCCTTGCCATCCACGGGGCCTGGTGCTGCAGGCGCCAGTGTTCCCAGGCCTCATGGCCCAGCACCACCAGCGGCACCACTTCGAGTGCGCTGAACGAGGCGCCCACGGCCATCACCGGGGTGGTGGTGCCGGCGAAGTACAGGTGGTGGAAGGTGCCGGGCACGCCGCCCAGCATGAAGAGGGATGCCGAGGCCAGGCTGGCGGCCGTGGCCATGCGGTAGGACACCAGGCCCAGGGTCGAGAAGATGAAGGCCAGCGCCGTGGTGGCGAACACCTCGAAGAAGCCCTCCACCCACAGGTGCACCACCCACCAGCGCCAGTACTCCATCACCGAGATGTGGGTACGTTCGCCGTAGAACAGGCCGGAGCCATAGAACAGGCCGATACACACGACCGACGAGGTCAAGAGGGCCAGCAGGTTCTTGTCCTGGCCGTTGGGGGCCAGCAGTGCGGGGAAGATGGCGCGTGCCATCAGCACCAGCCAGAACGCGATGCCGGCAAACTTGCCGATCTGCCACGCCCGGCCCAGGTCCACATACTCATAGCCCTGGTGGCCAAGCCAGAAGTTCCACTCCTGCGGCATGATGTGAGCGATGGTCAGGTAGTTGCCGATGAAGGAACCCACGCAGACCACGACCAGGGCCCAGAACAGCACGTCCACGCCGAGCTTCTGGTACTTGGGGTCCTTGCCGCCGTTGATCACCGGGGCCAGGAACAGGCCCGCGGCCAGAAAGCCCGTGGCGATCCAGAACAGGGCCGCCTGCAGGTGCCAGGTGCGCACCAGCGAATAGGGGAACCACTTGGAAACATCGAGGCCGTAGAAGGTCTGGCCTTCCACCGTGTAGTGGGCCGTGAAGCCACCCAGGAACACCTGGGCGCAGAACAGGGCCACCACCAGGAACAGGTACTTGCCCAGGGCGCGCTGCGAGGGCGTCAGAGCCACGCGGGAGAGCGGGTCGTGCGCGGGCGGCACGGGGTCAGTCTCGTCATGCTTGCGCAGGAAGGCCCAGCCCCACACGAGGAAGCCCACGCCGGCCATCATGACCACCACGCTCATCACCGACCAGACCATGTTCTCGCCCGTGGGATGGTTGCCGATCAGGGGCTCGTGCGGCCAGTTGTTGGTGTAGGTGGCGCCGTTGCCGCCGCCCACATCGGTGGGGCGCTCGGTGGCGGCGGCCCAGGCGGTCCAGAAGAAGAAGCCGGTCATCTGCGCGCGGCGCTCGGCGCTGGGCAGGGTGTTTTCCTTCATGGCGAAATGTTCACGCGACTTGTGCAGCGACGGATCGTCGCTGAACAGCTTGTCGTAGTACGCGGCGGTCTCGGCAATGGCCTGGGCGCGCAGCGGCGTGATGGTCACCGTGTCCGTGGCCTTGTCGAAGGTGTTGTTGCGGTACTCGGTCTTGAGCCGGTCACGCAGCACGGCCTGCTGGCCCACGTCCAGGTCGGCAAACTGCTTGCCGTAATCCTTCTGCGCGGCCAGATCCAGCCAGGCCGTCAGCTCGCGGTGCAGCCAGTCGGCCGTCCAGTCCGGCGCCTGGTAGGCGCCGTGGCCCAGGATGGAGCCCAGCTGCATGCCGCCCACGGACTGCCAGGCGGTCTGGCCGTCCAGGATGCTGTCCTTGGTATAGAGCGGCTTGTCGCTGCCCTGCACCAGCACCTTGCCCGGAATGGGCGGCGCGGTGCGATAAACCTCGGCACCGTAAAAGCCTAATAGGCTGAAGGTGACGATCAACACGCCTATGAGCGTGTACCAATACTTGGCGTATTTCCCCATACAGGGCCTCCATCGTTGCACTATGAACGTCCATGTCTATGCAAGCTTGGTGCCAATATGTTGCACCGCAGAAAATCAAGGGTTTACACGGATCAAGGTAAAATTAACCAAAATCAAAATTGGTTAAAAGTACCTACATAGGGTTTTAATGACCACTAAAGAAGTAGAGCTTGCGGCCGCGCTGGTGGCGCTGTGTGCCGACCTGGGCGCCGAACTGCCCCAGGCCGTGCGCCTGCAGCGCCTGGTGGACATGCTGCGCACCCAGTTCGGCTGTGGCGCCGTGGCACTGCTGCGGCTGGAGGAGGAGCGCCTGCGCCCCGTGGCCGTCACCGGCCTGGTCAGCGATGCGCTGGGCCGGCGCTTCGTCGTGGGCCAGCACCCGCGCCTGGCAGCCATCCTGGCGCGCCACGAGGTCACCTGCTTCGAGCATGACAGCCAGTTGCCCGACCCCTACGACGGCCTGCTCGACACCCTGGTGGGCGAACCCCTGCCCGTGCACGACTGCATGGGCGTGGGCCTGCAGGTGGAGGGCCGGCCCTGGGGCGTGTTGACGCTGGACGCGCTGGCCACCGGCACCTTCGGCCCTTCGGCGCGCAAGCGCCTCGCGCAGAGCCTGCCGCTGGTCGAGGCCGTGATCCGCGTGGCGCGACTGGAGCAGGAGCTGCGCACCCTGCGCATGGCCGCGTCCGGGCCCGGGGAGGGCGGCACGGCGCTGGCATCGTCCGAGCGCGGCGGCGTGGGCGAGATGGAGATCGTCGGCGAAAGCCCCGCGCTCAAACGCCTGCTGCACGAGCTGGGCATCGTCGCTGCCTCCGAGCTGCCCGTGCTGCTGCTGGGCGAGACTGGCGTGGGCAAGGAACTGTTTGCGCGCCTGCTGCACCACCAGTCACCGCGGCACAACCGGCCCCTGGTGCACGTCAACTGCGCGGCGCTGCCCGAATCGCTGGCCGAAAGCGAGCTCTTCGGCCATGTGCGTGGCGCATTCTCGGGCGCGGTAAGCGACCGGCCGGGCCGCTTCGAGGCCGCCGAGGGCGGCACGCTCTTCCTGGACGAAGTGGGCGAACTGCCCCTGTCGGTACAGGCCAAGCTCCTGCGCACCCTGCAAAATGGCGAGATCCAGCGCCTGGGCGCGGACCGCCCGCGCAGCGTGCATGTGCGCGTCATCGCCGCCACCAACCGCAACCTGCGCGAGCAGGTCGCCAGCGGCGCGTTTCGCGCCGACCTCTACCACCGCCTGTCCGTCTACCCCGTGCCGATACCGCCGCTGCGCGAGCGCGGCAACGACGTGCTGCTGCTGGCCGGGCGCTTCCTGGACTTCAACCGCGCCCGCCTGGGCCTGCGCAGCCTGCGCCTGGCGCCCGACGCGCAGGCCGCGCTGCGCCGCTACAGCTGGCCTGGCAACGTGCGCGAGCTCGAACATGTCATCAGCCGAGCGGCCCTCAAGGCCCTGAGCCGCGGCGCAGACCGCAACGCCATCGTCACGCTGGAGGCCGGCCTGCTCGACCTGGACGCGCTGGAGGCACCCGCCACAGGCGGCGCCGGCGCCCCTGCATCGCCGGCGCCCGCAGCGCCCGCAGCGGCATCACCCGCCACCGGCACCCTGCGCGACGCCGTAGACGCCTGCCAGCGCCAGGTGGTCACCACCGCGCTGGACCGCCACCAGGGCAACTGGGCCCAGGCCGCGCGCGCACTCGAAGTGGACCCGAGCAACCTGCACAAGCTGGCGCGGCGGCTCGGGCTCAAGGCCTAACGCCCGTCCCGGGCGCCCTGTTGCCCCCCGGCAAACCGCGCATCGACATAGACCCAGGCATGGCCGCCAGAGGCCAGCGGCGCCCACACGCGCCGGTAGGCCGCCACCTCATAGCGGTCGGCCAGCGCAAGCTCATCGTCCGTGATCTCGAACACCGTTCCGGCGACCCGGTCGCCCGCGTTGCCCGAATGCCGCACGATCGGGTGATGGCTCTTGCCGCTGGTCCGCACCACCTCGGGGTCGTCGATTGAAACCATGGACTGCGCGTACCCCACCAGGGCATCGGGCCGGCCCTCCAGAAGACGGCCAAAGGTCGCGGTCTGCACGTTGGCCTGTTGCAGCGTGCCGTACGAGAAAAGGAGTGGCATGGTGTATTGGAGAGAAATGCGTTGATGCGGCATTGTGCGTGCCTGCCCAGCGTGCGGGCCATCCGAAGGGCCGCAAGCCACGGGCCGCCACGCCAGCAAGGCCGCCAACACCGCGCCGCAGTGCAGCTACCGCGCGGTGCACAGTTCCAGCGGCTCACCCGTGGTGCCGTCAGCCAAGTGCCGAAACAGCGTGCCCTCGGACCCCGGGCCCGAACCCTTGGTCCACCACTCCAGCCGCCCGCCCACATAGCGCGCGCCGCTGCCAGAGACGGCAATCTGCAGACGGTACGTCACAGCGCGGTACTCAATCGTTGCCGTATCCGTGTCCGGATAGGAGGCGACCACCGTCGCCCCGCTCTCGCAGCCGTAGAGCCGTGCTGCCGCGGCGGCCGCGTTGGCTGGCGGCACCGCCTGGCGCGGCTGCGTGGTGCACGCCCAGACGAGCAGAGCGCAGGCCAGCCCAATGGCGCCAAAAGACTTCATACAAAACCTCCGAATATCAGGAACGTCCCCAAGCCTGACGCATAGAACGCCTCGCACCGCCAGACAAGACACTCCAACAAACCCCGACGCCGCAGCGGGCGGACTGCCGCCACGAGCAACGAAACCCGAAGACCCAAACCCGCCACCCCAACCTGACGATGGGCGCGGATTGCGGACTCCGGCTGTGCCACAGAGGCTGCGCAGTGCATTCGCCAACAGCTGCGACACAAGCACTCACAGAAAGCCAAAGCCATGGGTATGCAGCTTGTTTCTTCTGACAACCCCGTAAGAAAACGCCATGGAAATCAAGGCTCAAGCAGCAACTTCTGATGATGAGTTAACCACCGTCATCCCCGCGAAGGCGGGGATCCACAGCAACAACGAATCCACGGCGTCTGTAGCGCCTGGATTCCCGCCTTCGCGGGGATGACGGACTGCGCGTAGATCGCGTGCCCTGGACGGATGAATCAATGAATATCGCTACTTGAGCCAAAATCAATCAGATCAATGGTGTTTCTTGAAAGACCCGCCCCTTGAGTCTAAACCTGACTGCAGCGACGATAGCCCCAAGTACACCGGCGATCATGCACGCCACGTGCAAGTGATCAAGGCTGATTTGGCCAAGCAACTGATTGCCACCTGCAATTGGCCACCAAGGCGACATGTCGGAGTGCATGATCGCGTCAAGCAGGATGTGCGAGAAAGTACCCGTATACGCACCCACGAACGACGCAGTCCAAGTGAAGGGGGCGTGGGGAATCGAACGCCAGCGAAGTACCGCAGCGCTAATGGGTTTTCCGATGATTCCCGCAAGCGTGCCGATTGCAAGCGCACCGAGCAACGTGTGAGTAGGCCCGTGCAAGACTGGTTTGTTTGTGAGGATCCCAATGAGTGGCTCAATGTCCATGAGGACTTGGGCGCCCCCAAAAACCATGAAGCTGAAATTGCTGCCACCGATTGCCTTGAAAGCAGCCCCGGGGCCTAGGTGGAAAGGTGTGAATGGCATTGTTGTCTATGCGAGCCTAACGAATGAAGTAAGCCCACGCCGCAGGCGGCCGGCTGCGATGAAATATTAAATTAACGGCCTATTGCTTGGATTGAGATCGGGGTGTTTTGCTAGAGGCAGGCTCTTGTTGGATATTTTTGTAGTAATCGCTGCGAACAGAATAAAACAAAACAATCGGCATTACGATAAATACGATGAAGCCGATCGCATTTATCGCCCGCCTAAGCTTCGATCGCTTCTTTCTGGATCGGGTGATCAGATTCATTTTTTTCATTTGTTTCTCATCGGACTAACGCCCCGAATTTAGCCGCCGCCGTAGGCGGTCGGCTGCGACGAACTGTTAGCCCTGACGGATTGATTTGCTATCTTCATCTGCACCACTGCTTTTCGCATGGGACCCCATCATTGTTCCCGTCCATCTTTGTGCCAGGGCAATTCTTAAGAAAAAAGGTGGCTTCTTCACAAGAGGTCATTTGAGAGCAATGGGTTCGGCCATCGCATTGGAATTTTGGCGTTATCTCAATACTTCGGTTGCGCCTAGAAGAATTATTTGAAATATCAATCTCTTGGGATATTCCTTGAAATTGTTGGGCTGTGCGTTGGGATTGATATTTTTCATAGCCCTTCCAAGCGCCAAAGGCGAGTAGGGCAACGAGAAGGATGCGAAACACACACTCTCCTGTTATTGGCTAACGCCCTGAGTTCAGCCGCCGCCGTAGGCGGTCGGCTGCGACGAACAGTTAGGATCGTCCAAATGCTTTGTATAAAGTAGCGTTGTAATTCTTTGGGGTTGCAAGTTCATCAAGAAAGAATATCTTGTCTTGGA
>JAFECU010000023.1 GCA_018242005.1 Pseudomonadota bacterium
GCTCGCGAGGTCGGACAGCAGGAACGCCGCCACGTTGCCGACGTCGTCGATCGTCACGTTGCGGCGCAGCGGCGAGGCGTCGGCGACGCGTCCCAGCAGCTTGCCGAAGTCCTTGATCCCGCTGGCGGCCAGGGTCTTGATGGGGCCGGCGCTGATGCCGTTGGCGCGGATGGAACGGCCGTCCGCTGTGCGGCCCACGGCCTCGGCCAGATAGCGCACGGAAGCCTCCAGGCTCGCCTTTGCCAGGCCCATGGTTGTGTAGTTGGGGATGGAGCGCAGCGCGCCCAGGTAGGACAGCGTGAGCAGCGAGGACTTGTCGTTCAGATAGGGCAGGGCGGCCTTGGCCATGGCCGGGAAGCTGTAGGCGCTGATGTCGTGCGCCACGCGAAAGCCCTCGCGCGACAGGCCGTCCAGGAAGTTGCCGGCAATCGCCTCGCGCGGGGCGAAGCCGATGCTGTGCACAAAGCCGTCGAATTGGCCCCAGGCGGCGCCCAGGTCGGCAAAAATCTTCTCGATCTGCGCGTCGTCGGCGACGTCGCAGTCAAACACCAGCTTGGAGCCGAACTCGGCGGCAAACTCGCTGATGCGGTCCTTGAAGCGCTCGCCCACGTAGCTGAAGGCGAGTTCTGCCCCCTGTTGGTGGCAGGCGCGGGCGATGCCGTAGGCGATGGAGCGGTTGGACAGCACGCCCGTGATGAGCAGTTTCTTGCCGGCGAGGAAACCCATTGTTGTTCTCCTGAAAGATAGGGGGAAGGCGCAGCGTGCGCGTGGGGCAGAATTGTCGCATGCAGTTTCGGCGCCTTTGTTTGCTCTCCCTCCTGGGCCTGTGGGCCCCCGTCACCTGGGCCGCGCACGCCTACGCCATGTGGGGCGAGCCGGCCTTGCCTGCCGGCTTTGATCATCTGCCCTATGTGAACCCGGCCGCGCCCAAGGGCGGCGAGCTGCGCCTAGTGAGCAACCTGCGCGCCTCCACCTTCGACAAGTACAACCCCTTCACCATGCGTGGCAACGCGCCGGCCTACCTGTCGGCGCTGATGTTCGACACGCTGCTGTCGGGCTCCATGGCCGAGACCGCCACGGGCTACGGCCTGCTGGCCGAGGACGTGCAGGTGGCGCCCGATGGCCTGTCGGCCACCTTCCGTCTGCGGCGCGAGGCGCGCTTTCACAACGGCAAGCCGGTCACGGCCCAGGACGTCAAGCACAGCTACGACACGCTGGTCGGGCCCTACACCTCGCCGGGCTACAAGACCATGCTCATCGAGGTCGATGGCGTGGACGTGCTGGACGAACGCACCGTGCGCTACCGCTTCAAGGCGCCCAACCGCGAGCTGCCGCTCACCGTGGGCGGCCTGCCCGTGTTCAGCCGCGACTGGGGCCTGGGCGAGGATGGGAAGCCGAAACCCTTCGACCAGGTGGTGATGGACATCCCGATCGGCAGCGGGCC
>JAFECU010000240.1 GCA_018242005.1 Pseudomonadota bacterium
CCTGAACCAGGTCCTGCAGGCCCACACAAACGCCCTGGAGGGCTCCCGCATCGTGCGCGCCACGCGCCCGCTGGTGCGGCTCAAGCAGCGGCTCGTGCACCTGGTCCACGACACACCCACCCCCGTCGTGGGCGCCGAACAACCCACCACCGCAGCCTTGCCGCAAGAGCCGATGCAAGCACCGGCACCGGCACCGGCACCAGAGCCGGCACCAGAGCCGACACCAGGCGCCGAGCCCACGCCCGAGCCCACCCTGCCGGCCGAGCCCCCCGGCCCGAGGATTGCCCCTGCGGCCGACACCGTAGACATCATCATCCCCGTCTACCAGGGCCTGGCCGACACCCGGCGCTGCCTGGCCTCGGTACTGGGCAACGCGCAGCGCACCCCCTCGCGCATCATCGTCATCAACGACGCCAGCCCCAACCCCGAGCTCACCACCTGGCTGCGCGAACTCGCCGCGCAGCAGCCGCGCATCACCCTGCTCGAAAACGCCGACAACCTCGGTTTCGTGCAAACCGTCAACCGCGGCATGGCCCTGACGGCAACGCACGACGTACTGCTGCTCAACAGCGACACCGAAGTCGCCGGCGACTGGCTCGACCGCCTGCGCCAGGCCGCCTACCGCCAGGCGGACACTGGCACCGTCACCGCCCTGTCCAACAACGCCACCATCTGCAGCTATCCGCGCACCTGCCAGGACAACCCCCTGCCAGCCGACTACGACACCGCCCGCATGGACGCACTGTGCGCGCAGACCAATGCCGGCATCAGCATCCCGATACCCACCGCCGTGGGCTTCTGCATGTACATACGCCGCGACTGCCTGACGCAGACCGGCCCCTTCGATTCTGAGCGCTTCGGCGCCGGCTACGGCGAAGAAAACGACTTCTGCATGCGCGCCGCAGCCCACGGCTGGCAACACATGCTGGCCATGGACACCTTTGTGCGCCACGTCGGCGGCGTCAGCTTTGGCGCCAGCAAAAGCCCGCGAGAAACCGCCGCGCAGGCCCTGCTGCACGAACTGCACCCCCACTACCAGGCCACCGTTCAGGACCATCTGCAGGCAGACCCCGCGCGCCCCTGGCGCGAGACGTTGGACGTCGCCCGCCTCAAGGCCAGCCCGCGCCCGCGCATACTCGCCGTGCTGCACGGCATAGGCGGGGGCACGCGGCGCCACGTGCACGAGCTCAGCGCCCACCTCCACGGCCGCGCCGACTTCCTCACCCTGACGCCGCTGGCCGACCACCGCCTGCGCCTGCAATGGGACGCCCCGGCCGAGGCCTTCACCCGCGACTACCACGGCCTGCACCAGGGCGCCGAACTGCTGGCCCTGCTGCGCGAAATCGGCGTAGGCCACGTGCACTACCACCACCTGCTCGGCCTCAACCCCGGCCTGATGCAGTTGCCCGAACAACTGCAGGCGACCTACGACTTCACCGCGCACGACTACTACAACGCCTGCCCGCAGATCGCCCTGGTGGACGAAAACCAATCCTATTGCGGCGAGCGCGGCATCGCCCAATGCACCGAATGCCTGCGCGGCCGCCCCGCCCCCACGGGCGAAACGATAGAAGACTGGCGCCTGCGCCACCGCCTGTTCCTGAACGGCGCGCGCGCCGTGCTGGCCCCCAGCCGCGACGCCGCGCAGCGCATGGCGCGCTACTTCCCCAACGCCCCGCTGCGCCATGCCCCCCACCTGGACCTGCCGCCCGGCGCGGCCTTGCCCACGCCACAGCCGCGCCGGCTCGACCCGGGCGCCAACCTGCGCGTCTTCGTGGTCGGTGCGCTCAGCCGCATGAAGGGCGGCGACACCATGGAAGCCTTGTCGCTCGAAGCCGCCCGCATGCAGGCGCCACTCGAACTGCACCTGCTCGGCTACCCCCACCACCCCATGCGCCAGCAACCCCACGCCAGCCTGACCGTGCACGGCGCCTACGACGACGCCGACCTGCCGCAGCTGCTCCAGCGCCTGCAACCCGACCTGGTCTGGTTCCCTGCACGCTGGCCGGAAACCTACAGCTACACACTCAGCGCCTGCCTGCAGGCCGGCCTGCCTATACTCGCCACCGACCTGGGCGCCTTCCCCGAGCGGCTCGCAGGCCGCGCGTGGACCTGGGTCAGGCCGTGGGACGCCCCCCCCGGCGACTGGCTGAGCCTGATGCTGCAGCTGCGCGAGCAGCACTTCATTACCGGCAAGCCCCCCCTGCCCGCGCCCGGCCTGCACATCGCACTGGCCGACGATCCGCTGCCCGCCTGGTCGTACGGCAGGGACTACCTCGCGGGGCTGTCGCCGAACTGACCCACATGCCGGAGCACCCACAAGGCCCGCCCGGCGCTGGTTTCCACCCCCCTCCCGCTTGAGGGAGAGGGAGCAATAGCCGCAAATCACCCGCAACCACATCGTGAACCTGCTACCCCAACGCCTGCGCCAACTGCCGCGCAAACTCCGCCTGCTCGCGCGCAGCCTGCGCCAGCTGCTGCAAGACCGCGCCAACCGCACAAGCAACCTGCGCCAGCTGCGCACCGCCTGGCGCGACGGCGGGCTGCACAGGCTCAAGGCCCAGCTCGCCATGCTCGGCCAGCCCATGCCGCTCAGCGACTGGCAACAACACCGCGCCCGCTTTGCCGCGGCCGCCGGCCCGGCCATCCAAAGCGCCATCGCCGCCCTGCGCAACCCTGTGGCCATAGGCGTCCTGGTACCCACCTACAACACGCCCGAGCCCATGCTGCACGCCATGCTGCAATCCGTGCTGCAACAGTGGTACCCGCACTGGCAGCTGTGCATTGCCGACGACGCCTCCACCGCCCCCCATGTGCGCCGCATCCTGCAGGACTACGCGCGGCGCGACCCACGCATCCGGCTGCACCTGGGCGAGGCCAACCGAGGCGTCTCGCACGCCACCAACCAGGCGCTGGCGCTGTGCACTTGCCCGTTCACCGTGCTGCTGGACCACGACGACCTGCTCGAACCTCAGGCCCTCTACCGCGTGGCCGAATCCGTGCAGCAGGACGACCCCGACCTGCTCTACTCCGACGAAGTGCTGGTCACGCACGACGGCGGCACCGTGCTCCAGTACGTGCAGCGCCCCGTGTTCTCGCCCGAATACCTGCGCGAACACCCCTACATCGTGCACCTGGTGGGCTTTCGCACCGCGCTGCTGCGCGAGCTCGGCGGGCTGGACGAAAGCCTCGCCATCTCGCAGGACTACGACCTCATCCTGCGCGCCAGCGAGCGCGCCCACACCATCGTCCACATCCCCGAAGTGCTGTACCAATGGCGCACCCACCCCGCATCGGCCGGGCACAGCCGGGCCGACGAAGTCATGCGCGTATCCAGCGGCGTGCTGCAGCGCCACCTCGACCGCATCGGCCTCACGGGCCAAGTCGGGCCCGGCCTGTCCTTCAACTTCTTCGCACCGCACTACAAGCCCGCGCCCGGCCAGCGCGTGGCCATCATCATCCCCACCAAGAACCACGGCGCGCTGGTGCGCCAGTGCATAGACAGCCTGCGCGCCACCATCGCGCAGGTGGACTACGACATCATCCTCATAGACCACGACTCCACCGACGCCGAATCGCTCGCCTACTTCGACACCCTGGCGCCCCAGGTCACCGTGCTGCGCTACTCCGGGCCATTCAACTTCTCGGCCATCAACAACTGGGCCGTGCGCCAGCTGCCCCCGGGCCACACCCACTACCTGTTCTGCAACAACGACATCGAGGCCCTTGAGCCCGGCTGGCTCGAACACATGCTCGCCCTGGCCCAGCAGCCCGGCGTGGGCATGGTGGGTGCGCAGCTGCTCTACCCCGACCGCCACACCATCCAGCACGCCGGCGTATGCGTGGGCGCCTTCGGCGTGGCCGAGCACTACGGCAAATTCCTGCGGCTGCCGCCCGACCGCGTGGACATCGCCCACCAGGGCCGGCTCATCGCCACGCACGAAGTCGCCGCCGTCACCGCCGCCTGCCTGCTCATGCGCCGCGACGCCTTCGAGGCCATAGGCGGCTACGACGAGGGCCTGGCCGTGGGCTTCGGCGACGTGGACCTGTGCCTGCGCACGCTGGAAGCCGGCTGGCGCATCCTCTACAGCCCGCGCGCCACCCTGCTGCACCACGAATCGCTCACCCGCGGCAAGGCCGAAGGCTACGACCCACACCCCGAAGACTCCGCCGCCTTCCTGGCGCGCTGGGGCGGCTGGATCGCGCAGACAGACCCCTACTTCCACCCCGGCTGCGACCCGCGCCACACCTGCTGGCTGCCGCTCAACCCCCTGCCCTGCACGGCCGCCATACACCGGCGCATCTACCACCCCACGGGCACGGACGGGCGCCAGCAACTGCAGCGCACGGCCTGAATGCGCCACACGAGCGCGCGCCAAGGCTCAGGCAGCGAATGCGGCTGAAGAGAAATCCGCCGTCATCCCCGCGCAAGCGGGGATCGACGTGAACCTAAAAAACAACGCCTAACACGAGCCGTGCGCCGTCTTTGTATCAAAAGGCTTGCGCCCACCCACCCATGGAATACACTGCCAGCGACCCGACCCCGGCTGCTATCGAAATGCGGAGCAATCCGCGCGCCGAACCAGTCGCCTCGCAGAAGGATGTTGTTTTTTCAGGACAACACATTGACGCAGGGTGAAACGGGCGCAAAACCCCAAAAAGCCTGTGCTACCATCAACGAGCGTAATCAATCTTGGTAGTTGCGCTTTCAACTTTTAACTGGAGTTCATACATGAGAAAGAATCTTCTCGCCCTGAGCATTGCTGCCATGGTTGGTAGCAGCGCATTTGCAGCTCAAGTATTCGACAACACCGGCGCCACCGCCGTTCCCGGCGCGGCTGCGGCCACCGCCCTGCGCCCCACCACCACCGGCGTGGGCCACATCCTGGCCGTGCCCTACTACACCACGCAGGGCACGAACAAGACGCTGCTGAACATCGTCAACACCGACACGGTGAACGGCAAGGCCGTCAAGCTGCGCTTCCGCGGCGCCAGCAACTCCGACGACGTGTTCGACATCACCGTCTACATGTCGCCCGGCGACATGTGGACGGCCGACGTGGCCGCCGCCGAAGACGGCTCGGGCATCTCCCGCCTGGTCACGAACGACACCTCCTGCACCCTGCCCTACAAGCAGGACATCAAGGATCTGGGCGGCAAGTTCAAGACCAACCGCGTGGCGAACGGCGACAAGGCCCAGACCCGCGAAGGCTACATCGAGATCCTGAACTCGGCCGACATCCCCCCCACGCTGGCCGCAGCCTCTGGTGACGGCAGCCTGACCGCCGTGACCAACCCGCTGTATGCTGCCATCAAGCACAACGCTGGCATGCCCAGCTGCGCCAGCGCCGTGCTGGACCTGCAAGAGCATGAGTTGAACGCTGCCAGCGCCACCGATGCCGACGGCTGGAACCTGCGCGGCTACAACTTCCCCACGGGCGGCCTGTTCGCCAACTGGACCGTCGTGAACGTGGCTGGCTTCGCCTCCTTCTCGGGCCAGGCGACCGCCATCCGTGCTGACGCCGCCAGCGGTGCCAACGGCGCCGGCAACATCGTCTGGTTCCCGCAGACCACGGCAGCTCAGCCCAACGGCGCGATCACGGCTACCACTGGCCTGTCCGCCGACCCGCTGCTGGCCACCACCCGTGTCGCCTCGGCCATGTACGACTATCCGGACCTGTCCACCCCGTACTTTGGCGGCGCCACTCCCGACGCCCAGTCCAACGCCCTGACCGCGGCCTTTGCCACGAGCTCGGTGTCCAACGAGTACCTGACGGCCCCCGGCTTCTCCACCGACTGGATCCTGGCCCAGCCCACCCGCCGCTACCACGTGGCCGTGGACTACGCCGCCACCGGTAGCAACCGCCGCGTGTTCCGTAACGGTACCTTGACCACCTCCGGTACGGGCGATAACTACTACGACGCCACCAACACGACGCTCAACGGCAACGTGATCTGCGTGACGCCCGGCGGCCTGCGCGGCTACAACCGTGAAGAGCTGACCAAGACGACCTTCGTGATCTCGCCCGACTCGAACCTGAGCCTGTGCGGCGAAGTGAGCGTGCTGGCCTTCAACAACACCGGTGACTCCGTGGTGGCCGGCGCCCTGACGCGCGCCAACCTGGCCACGGGCACCGGCATGGCCGAAGGCTGGTTCCGCATCGGCACGCCTGCCGCCACGGGTAGCGTGATCGGCCTGCCGGTCATCGGCTACGCCGCGGCCAAGGTGAACGGCGCCAACCTGGGCGGCGCCTGGACGCACCGTACGGCCCGCTAATCCACGGATTAGTCAGCTGTGAAGAAAAGGCGGGGAACTTTCCCCGCCTTTTTTCTTTCTGTCCTGCTTTACTTACCGCTCTTTGCTTTCCCAATGAAGAAGTCTTCCGCCGTTCGGCTCCTGGGTTCCCTGTTGTTGTGTGCCACCACCCTGGGCACGGTCACCAGCCATGCCGCCGAGGGCGGCAGCGTGCTGCTGCAAGGGGCAGGCGTGGCCATTACCCAGGATCAAC
>JAFECU010000241.1 GCA_018242005.1 Pseudomonadota bacterium
ATCGATCTCCGCCGCCCGTTCCATCGCATGTGGCGCCACGGGCGCCAACCTCTGGGCACTCAAGCCCGTCAAACGACGGAAAGCGGCGGCTTTGATGTCCAGGTCATTGCGTGCCGCGATGCCCGCTGCCTGGATCGCGTCATACCGAGCCTGTGCATCGTCCCGATCCGTGACGGGCGACAAGCCGATTTCATACATTTTCTGTGCCTGAGCCAATTGCACGCTCACGGCTTCAGCCTGAGCGTCGGCCAAGGAGACGCTTTCCTGCGCGATGAGTACGTCAAAGTAGGCCTTAGACGTGCGCAGCACCAGATCCTGCTCAGCGAGCAAATAGCGCACACGCGCCTGGTCGGCCAGGCGGTGCGACTGCGATCTGGTGGCCTCGGAGACGCGGTCATACAAGGGCTGCCGCAATGCCAGCGCTGCCAGATACTGCTGGCCGACGCCCGCCTTGCTGGATGCCAACGCACCTCCGGCGTTGTAGTCCTTGCGCAGTTGCTTCGCGCTGGCATCCACTCCGATCTGCGGGCGCAGCAGCGCATCACCCTGCGCCGCTAGTTCGGAGCCTGCGGCCAGCGCATGGCTCGCGGCGGTGAAGCGCGCGTCATGCTGCCGAGCGGCCTGCCAGGCTTCCAGCAGGTCAGCCGCTTGCGAACCGCAAGCAGGGGCCAGAAGCATCCAGGCAATGGCGTGTTTGAACGACATACGGAAGGTGGTGCGTTTCGATGGAGGGAGAAAGGCTGATAACCGGCTTCGCGAACCGACGGTGGCCGATCAATGAAGGGGTTACGTAACACCGACGAGCCGCTTGCACGATCCGTCAGGGCCGCCCTTTCCCATTCACCGAACGGGAGGTCGAAACCTCAGAAATCCATCTTGGCGTTGAAACGCAGGCTGCGCTCCATTCCCGTCCCGTAAGTACCGCTGGAAACAGCGTTCCAGTAGCGCTTGTTGCCCAGGTTCTCGATGTTCAGCTGCATGGATGTCTTGCGCCCCAAGATATGGGTCGCGTAGCCCACGCCAGCAGAGAACAGGGTCACACCCGGTATCTGCGCCTGATTCAGTGCATTCACGAACCGCGGACCGACATAGGACGCGCCCGCGTTGACTGTCAGGCCTTTGACCCACGGCGCCTTATGGGTCACAGTGAAATTGCCCGTGAACTTCGGGGTGTTCTCCGGCACCAGCCCTTTCAGACTCTGGTTGCGCTCTGGCTCCTGCACAGCACGCAGGTACTGGCCCGCAGTGTTGATCGTCCAAGACTTGTTGATCTCCCAGGCCGCTGTGGCTTCGATCCCCTTGAAGCTGTTCGTGCCATCCACCAGAAACACGTTCGACACCGGATCGACCACCGCGTTGGCGCGCGAGATTTGAAAGTAGGCTAGGCTCGCGTTCAATCTGCCCCTGGAGACCCGCATGCCCGCCTCCACCTGAGATGCCGATGCGGGAGGAAGAATCTCAAACTGGTTGACCGCTCCTACCGGTGCCGTCCCAGTCTCTTCCAAGCCCTTCATGTAGCTGGCATACAGTGTCGTGTGTGGATACACATCGAACAAGACGCCCAGGGCAGGAGAAGTCACAGTGCTCTTTTTCGAAGTCGTCACACCTGCCGCCGAGGTGTTGTGCGCTTCGTAGAACGTCTGACGCAAACCTGCCAGAAGCTTCCACTGCGGATGCAGTTGGATGGCATCGTAGGCATACACACCCGTGTCCTTGCTGACTTGGGGTGTGTAGGTCAGTGGTTTGTTGGACGGTCGGGGCGCCGGCAAGGGCAACGGGTTGTATATGTTCTGGCTCCCTGTGACCGTCGAAGTACTTGGTTGATTAGCGTCGCGCTCGCTGGATGAAACGCCTACCGTCAAGTCGTGTTTG
>JAFECU010000242.1 GCA_018242005.1 Pseudomonadota bacterium
AGGCCGCTGCATGACCACTCTGCCACCCCGCCTCTGCATGATGGCTTCCGGAAGCGTAGCAACGTATCCCGGAAAAAACAAAACCTCGGTTTGCCGAGGTTCTGTATTGAAAAGTGCGACCTGGAATGGTCGCTTTTTTGATCCTCGCGATCAGGGACGATCGCGAAAATACACAAATGCTGGAGCGGGAAACGAGACGTTTACTAGGCGCGTAAGTCGTTGTTTCCCGAACACTTTCTTCGCCGAGGTGGCCAGCGAAGACCTCAATTGTAGCCTTGTTTTTTGCCCTCGGCAACAAGTCCGTCTAAAGAAATCCACCGACGGCCATAGACCCCCACTCCGCACACCGGAGTCGCACACAGTACGTCTCCGTCCACCACGGACTCGAACTCACCACAGACCGCCGCGTTCGCGGCTCGTGCATCCCTCCATCGTGCGTCCCCGCACGATTCTTTGTCGCTATATCAGGATGCCGGGCAAGCATGACAGGCTCGGGCATCGCTACGTTCCGCTGGACGTCGTGCAACGATTGCCATCCCCTCGCGCCTTGTGAAACCGCTGGCATATCAGGCCATACCGGAACGGTTTTGCGAGGATCGCCGCCACTCATGACGCTGCCGATGTGAACGTCACCGTCGAACCTTGCCTTGGGGCAGATCGACCATCTTGCGATCACGGATTCTTACACATCGAGCACATGGCGGCTACCAGTGACACCAGTTGGCGAGTAGCGCTCAGGACTCATGACGAAGCGGGTCTCGGACCTCGCTTCACGCACAGACAACAGGCCGGCCCATCGGGTCGGCGCCAAAGGAGTCGGCCATGTAGTTCTCCTGGAAGGAGATGGGAGCATGAACAACAATGCACCAACATCGAAGGTGTTCTATCGTCCCATTGAAGCCTCCCTGCGTTGGGCCGGGCTTCTGCGGTTCGAGCATGTCATCCTGGCTTCAATCTCGTCGTCAAGGAATCTGCCACAGTCGTTGGACTGCCCACGTTGGGGTGAGCTGAGGCTGTACACCGAACGCATCTACGACGGCATCCTCAATGGGGAACTTCCCTTCGGGAGGAACGGCATCACGACGCGCGATACCGCACTGATCGACTCTCCTGATCTGACGGTTCGCCACGTTGATCTGAAGCGCTGGATGTGCCAGCACTACCCCGAGCAGCGGCCCGGCTTTCTCTTCTCCCGCAGCGAGCGCATCGCCCATCCCTTCATCTCGCTGGAAACTGGGCAAGCCATGCTGGTCGAGCGGCTGGCCTTGAAATCCGCTTTGGAGCAATGCAAGCGGCAACTGCACGAGTTGCAAGAAAAGCACGACGCGCTGCTCAAGCAGTCCACGATGATCCCGGCCTGCGCCCAGTGCCCGATCAGCGATCGGGCCGAGGCCACCTACCTGAACATCATCGGCGGGATGTTGGGCCTGATGCTCGGCCAGTCCCCATCAGGCACGCCGTACTCCAGCTTCAGGACGCAGGAGGCCGTGGTGAGCGCCTTGGTCGCCCATCACAGCGGCGCCATGGGCATAGCGGAGCGGACGTTGAACGGCAAGTTCGCCACGGCCAGGCGCCGGCTGCATAGCGCCACCCTCTGAGATTTTCCAGCTTGTATGTGCAATCGCGGAGATTGCATTTGCAATGTCTTTCCGCAGCCAAGTCTATTGAATAGGGGTCACGCCAACAAACGCCACTGAGCGTTCAGGAGTGACCGACATGTCGCAAACACCTGCACTGCCACCGAACGAGCGCCGCATCCTGCGCCTGGAAGAAGTCGAAGCGAAATCCGGCTTCAAGCGCGCCCACATTTACGCCTTGATGAGGAAGCGCCAATTCCCCCAGGCGCTGCGCCTGGGCGTGCGCGCCGTGGGCTGGGACTCGATCGAGATCGATCAGTGGATCGCCGAGCGCGTCAACAACCGGGCGTGACCCGTTCTCCCGCGGACTTCCCATCCTCACACGGAGAACGCCATGCAGGTCGTATCCATCATTTCAACCAAAGGTGGCGTCGGCAAGACCACCACAGCCGCGAACCTGGGCGGGCTCGCCGCGGACGCGGGGCTGCGCGTGCTGCTACTCGATCTCGATGTGCAGCCCACCTTGTCGTCCTACTACGAGTTGGGCCACCGCGCACCTGGCGGCATCTACGAGTTGCTGGCCTTCAATGAGCGCGACCTCGGCCAGCTCGTGTCCCGCACAATCATCGCGGGTCTCGATCTGGTGCTCTCCAACGACCACCGGGGCGAGCTGAACACCTTGCTGCTGCATGCGCCGGATGGTCGCCTGCGGCTGCGGCACCTGCTGCCAGTGCTGGCCCCCCTCTACGATCTGGTACTGATCGACACGCAGGGCGCGCGCTCGGTGTTGCTGGAGATGGCGGTACTCGCCTCCGACCTTGCGCTGTCGCCTGTGACCCCGGAGATTCTCGCGGCCCGCGAGCTGCGGCGCGGCACCATGCAGTTGCTCGAAGACATCGCGCCATACAGGCACCTGGGCATCGAGCCGCCGCCGCTGCACCTGCTGATCAACCGCGCCCACCCGGTGTCGGCCAACGCCCGGATGATCCAGAAAGCCCTGCGCGACCTGTTCCAGGGGCATGTCGGCATCCGCGTGCTGGATACCGACGTTCCGGCCATCGAAGCCTATCCACGCGCCGCGACCCGTGGCCTGCCGGTGCATCGGGTCGAACATCGCCAGCCAGTGGGCAGAGTTGCTCCCGCTGCGCTCCACACCATGCGCGCGCTCGCCAGTGAACTGTTCCCGCCATGGCAAGATCGATTTGCACAGGTCTCCGGCCGCCCGCCACGTCCTCTTGCAACCGGGAGGCATCATGGCGAACGCACATGACCTGGCCCGCGGCCACAAACGACTGCGCGCCCTGATCGAGTTCGCTGTGGGCGAAGGCTGGCACGTCAAACGCACTCCGGGCGGACACCTCAAATTCACCAAGGCAGGCTGCGCCGCGATCTACACCAGCTCGACGGCCAGCGACCATCGGGCGGCGCTCAACGCTCGGGCGCAGATCCGCCGCGCCGAGCGCGAGGCCCGGTCCCAAGCGCAGGGATGCCGCCATGGCTGAGATCACCTCCCAGCAGATGGCCGGCAAACTGCTCGCAGCCGGATTCGAGCGCAGCGGCCCGTCCGCCTTGGCCTTGAGCGACCCCATCGCGGACACGCCCATGGTCGTGACCCTGGACCAGTTGCGCCCTTACGACCACGATCCCAGGAAAAAACGCAACTCGGCCTACGAGGAAATCAAGGCGTCCATCCGCGAGCGCGGCCTGGACGCGGCACCGGCCATCACGCGGCGGCCCGGCGACGACCACTACATCATCCGCAACGGCGGAAATACGCGGCTGGCCATCCTGCGCGAACTGTGGTCGGAGACCAAGGACGAGCGGTTCTTCCGCATCTCGTGCCTGTTCCGGCCCTGGCCCAGCCGCGGCGAAGTTGTGATGCTGACCGGCCACCTGGCCGAAAACGAATTGCGCGGCGGGCTCACTTTCATTGAACGCGCCCTCGGCGTCGAGAAGGCGCGCGAGTTCTACGAGCAGGAAAGCGTCACCGCCCTGAGCCAGTCCGAGTTGGCCCGCCGCCTCGCTGCCGATGGCTTCCCGGTCCAGCAATCGCACATCAGCCGGATGAACGACGCGGTGCGCTACCTCCTGCCGGCGATCCCCACGGTGCTTTATGGCGGCCTCGGACGCCACCAGGTTGAACGCCTGTCGGTCATGCGCAAAGCCTGCATGCTCGCATGGGAGCGCTACGCCAAAGGCCGGTCACTGGTCCAGGACTTCGACGAGTTCTTTCAGGAAGTGCTGTCGCAATTCGATGTCCAGGCTGACGAGTTCTCCGCGCAGCGTGTACAGGACGAGCTGATCGGCCAGATGGCCGAACTGCTGGGCGTCGATTACGACGTGCTCGCCCTGGACATGACCGAATCCGATAGCCGCCAACGTGCCTTGGCCAGCGATCCGACGCCACCCTCGACGCCGCCTGCATTGCCAGAGCCTGGAGCCATCGCGCGCCCACCTGCCGATACCGCGCCCCCCGCCGCAAGGCCTGCGTCAGCGCCACCGTCTGCAGGCCGGCCTGCGGGAACGCCCTCGACGTGCGAGAGCGACGCGGATGCCAGCCAGGCGGGCGCAGCCAGTTCCGCTGCAGATGGCGACTTGCTTCAGGAGCACATCGTCTCGCCGGCGCCGACGACCGAACGGCTCCAGTCCATCCAGCGCATGGTTGCCGACCAGTTGGGCGATGCGCTGCCGCCCGACTTCTCGGAGAACGTCTTGCAGTCCATCCCGGTGCAAGCCGGTGGTCTCTATCCGATCTCCGATGTCTGGTACATCGATCCCGGCCTGGACACACCCGAGCGCTTGCGCATCCACATCGCGCAGTTCGCCCGCGAGATCGCGGGCGAGGCAGGCCTGGACGGGTGCATCGATGACCGTCCAGACGGCATCGGCTTCGCCTGTCGCGCCCGCGCCCAAAACCCTGTGGTGCTAGGCCGTGCCGTCCTCGCGCTGCTGGCTTGCCTGGCCGGTCAGCAGCCCGCCGACGTCGGCCTGGACAACGGGCAGGTCGTCATCGACCTGCCGGCGCTGCTGCACGGCCAGGACAACGCAACCCGGCGATTGAGCGACACCGCGCTGGTCAAGCTGTTCCGGCTGCTGCGGCTGGCCCGTCGCCTGCTCGACCTGGAAGCTGGGGCTGCGGCCTCTGGAACCTGAGCGAGAGAGGCCAGCATGTCCACACCACACCCACTCAACCAGGCCGTCATCGCCCAGGCCCTCTATGACCTGCGCAATGGGCAACTGCGCCGCTGCAAGCTGATGGGGTTTGGCGAGGCAGAACTGGACGCTCTCAAGCATCCCGCGCTGATTAGCGTGCTGGCCAACGCCAACGTGTCGTGGTGCTCTGTGACGGTCAACCGCGAAGTGCTTCGGCGTCTGCTCAGGCAGGCGCAGGACGTGGAGAAGGAAATCGCCACGGTCGATCGCATGCTCAGGCTGGGCGCGAGCACCGAGATGGTCAGCCGGTTCTACGGCTTGACCCACCAGGAAGTGGCGCTTCGCCGCGACATCCTCGGCTTGCCGAAGCGCAAAGGCCGGCACCCCGTGCTGGACGAGAAGCAAGACACGGAGCTGTGGCGGCAATGGAAGGCCGTGACCGGCAGCAGGAACGTCGATCTCGAAGACGAAACCTCCATCCTCGACGCCGCCATGGACTTGGCCGAAGGCATGACGCTGCCTCTGTCGGTGGTCTGGGCCTCGATCAAGAGCTGGGTCGATCAGGGATTAGGTTGAGCCATGGCCGTGGACGACACCGCACCACGCCGTGGCCCCATCGCACTCGCAGACCTGTTCGACGCTGCGCTGAAAGACCTTGCGCCCAAGCTCAATCCCAGCACGCCAGCGTCCACACCTGTACCGCCGCCCACGCCCACCACGTCCGGCGATGCGTTCCTGTTCAGTGGCAACCGGCACGAGACGGTGCCGCGGAGGCTGTTCCTCGACCGCCGCCTGACGCCGCTAGAACGGAATGCCTGGCAGGTGTTTCGGTTGATGCTCAACGACGATGGCGTTACCGCATTTCCCACCTATGAGCAGTTGCGGCCCTGGCTGGCTTCCATGCCCTGCGCAGGTCAGGCTTCGCATGAAACCGTGGCACGGGCGTTGACGCTGCTGCGCCTCACCCGATGGCTGAGCCTCGTGCGGCGACGGCGCGACCCCAAGACCGGCCGCATCCTCGGCAACCTCTACGTTCTGCACGATGAACCCCTGACGCCGTTCGAGGCCATGCAACTGGATGCCGACTACCTGGCGCTGGTCAGCCAGTCCCTGGGCCATTCGGCCAAGGCCATCCAGATGGTCGGATTGAACACGCTCCGGGAGATCGCGGAAGACCCGCTGCTATCCGGCCGCACGCTGCCGTCGCGGTTGCAGGTTCTGGCCGAACGCCTTGCCAGCCAAGGCATCACGGCCACCGAAAGTTATCCACAGGAGGACACCGCCCACGAATCCGAAGCAGGGGCTCCGAGCCTTCTTCGGAATGCTGATGACCCGTCTTCGGAATCCGAAGCAGGGCCGAAACCCGCGCCAGCCGCCTCTCTTCGGAATCCGAAGCAGGCCCGTACAGTACGTAGTAGTCGTATTAATGAAGTACGTACTACCGCACAGGCACGCGCGCTAGGCGACCTGCAATGGCCCAAGCGCTTCGCAGAACTGAAGGCAGAGCAGCAGACAGGTGCCAGGGTGGCATTGCAGCAGGTCGATGCCTCGCTGAGACAGGCCGTGCTGGACGAATGGGCTACGCGATGCAGCAGCCACGGCATCCGCAATCCTGCGGGGTATTTGTTCGGCATCATCCAGCGGGCCATCCATGGCGAGTTCAATGCCTGGGCCAAGAAGGACGCGCCATCGTCACCCGTTCCGCCGAACGAGCGGCCGTCACCACCAGCACCGCCACCATCCCAGCCGCAGGGCAAGCCTGTCCCGCCAGAAGTCGCCAAGCAGCACATCGAGCGCCTGCGCAACCTGCTCGCCAGCAAGTAAGCGGGCCTGCAAGGCGGTGAAGTGGATGCCGGTGGCTTCCAGTAGAGCTATCCCCTGGGGATAGTTCCACTGACGGCTACGACGTCGAACCGCTGCACGCCAGGCTTTGATCGCCTGCCGCGGGATCGGCCTTGTCCGCGCTGATCCGGGCGTGCAGCCTTCCTTGGCGCTCCATGGAGCTATCCCCTGGGGATAGCTCGCACCGCATGCACCCGCCGCACCCTGAACCGGGGACTGGCGGGTTTCGGTTTGTTGACTGACTGCCTTCCGCTTCCTGCCGAAGCTGGCCGCTCTTTCTCCAACAACGAGCGGACACCATGGCAACTACCAACGACCCCCTGCAACTGAATCTCGGAGCCCTGCGCAGCGCGATGTCGCTGACGCTGCACACGCACCACGCCTCGCGCATCTGGCACGGCCGCGCCGCCGCCGAGGGACGACCGGGCATCGTCGGCCTGAACGGCTACATCGCCCAGATGAACAAGATGCGGCGCGGCTCGGAGCAGGACGACCCGTACAGCGACTTCTGGATGCTGCGCATCGAGGACAAGCTCGACCAGACCAAGGCCACGCTGCAATCGCTGCGCGAACAGGTGGACCAGGCGCTCGCGAGCGTGCCGCCGGCACTCACCCTGGGCGAGAACCTCAACGTACAGCCCGTCAAGCTGCCGCTGTTCGTCAATGCGCAGCTCGGGTTTGCCGCCGTGTATCTGCTCGCTGACTACGACGACATCGCCCGCAAGCTGATCCTCGCGCACCACACTGCGCTGATCGATCGCTCGACGCTCGAACGCTGGCTCAACGAAGGCGCCCATGCACTGCGCAGCCTGTTCTCGCTGGCCCAGCAGTACCGCTACTCGGGCTGCACCCGCGACGACTTCGCCGCGAAAAACGCCGCAGCCCGGGCGGCGCTGGAGAAATTCGGCGAGTTGCCGCAGGACGTGCTGGAAGGCACGCGCCGCTCGAAGTTCGCGCCGCCCATCGTGCGCCGTGGCCTGCAGCAGCGCGGTGACGGTCCTGCCGCAGCACCATCCGCGAGTGACGAAGCCGCCGCCACCGAGGCCCCCGAAGCGACGTCCGGCGAGGACGAGCAGGCATGAGCGACCCGAACCGCGAAGCCCGCTACTTCCACCCGCTGCAACAGACAGCCTTCATGCGGCTGGAACACGCAGGCTCTCAAAAAGGCCTTTTAAAGCCCTTTAAAGGTAAAGGGGACCTGGAGGCCTGGGCCAGCCAGTGCTTCGCCATGCGCGACGAGTTGATTGCCCTGGCGCAGCGACAGGTGCTGCAACAGGCAGTCGGGCATCCCTTCCACCTGCTACCCATCGAACTGGCCCAGCAGACCACTGGCGCAGGCACAGCGTTTCTGCGCTGGCGCAAGCACGACAGGTCGGCCATGGGCGTGGCCTTGTGGCAGGAGCTGATGGCGAGCACCAGCACGCCCGTCAACCTGCTCGCCGACCTGCACGCCATTGAGCTTCAGCGCATCACGCTGAACATGCAGATCAGCCTGTTGCACACCTTGGGCAGGCAGGCTCAGGAATGCGCCAGCAAGGCGTCCAAGGCAGAAGACGCCTACCTGCGCCGGCTCAAGTCCACCCCACCCGCACTACGTGATCGGTGATCACGCCGGGCACCCCAGCACGCGCCCGACGCCGATCAGGTGCGGGTATTTCAACCACCATGGAGATTGCAACATGAGCACGCATTTTTCTGGCGAGGGCAACATCGGCTCGCCCCCCGAGTACCGGGAGTTCCCCAACGGCAACGACGAGCCGCGGCGGCTGCTGCGGCTGAACGTGTATTTCGACAACCCGGTCCCCACCAAGGGCGGCGACTTCGAGGATCGCGGCGGCTTCTGGGCGCCGGTGGAAATCTGGCATCGCGATGCCGCGCACTGGAAGGACCTGTACCAGAAAGGCATGCGCGTGCTGGTCGTCGGCCGCATGGAGCGCGAACCCTGGACGGACAACGAGGATCAGCCGCGCGAGACCTGGCAGATCAACGCGCGCAGCGTCGGCATCCTGCCGTTCCGCATCGAGTCCGTGACCGTCAGCCCCAGGCAGCCGGAGAACACGCAGGACACGCAGCCGAAACCCCAAGCCGCCCAGGAACCGACCGCGCCGAAGGAGCCGAAGCGCAGGAAGTGATCCGGCATGGGGCGGCGGCAGTTGTCCGTCGCCCCCATGCCCTTGCGAGCTATCCCCAGGGGATAGCTCCATCGACTTCCACCGGATTCCACGCGCTCCCGAAAACCGCGGCTCCCGGCCCACACCCCCCCGGGCCGCACGCCTCTCCCGTCCCAGCCATTCCATCCCGTGAAAGTGGTCGCCATCGCATGCGGCTTGTTTGCTGCTGCCCCCGGTGCTGCTCGGCATCCTCGATTCCAGCAACTCAATGAACCACGGAATTCGGATGGACGGACATGCGGCTGTTCTTGTGCGAGAAGCCCTCCCAGGGCAAAGACATTGGCCGGATTCTCGGCGCGACGCAGCGCGGTGAAGGCTGTCTCAGCGGCTCCGGCGTCACCGTCACCTGGTGCATCGGCCATCTCGTAGAAGCGGCAGCTCCCGAGGTCTATGACGCGGCGCTCAAGCGCTGGTCGCTGGAGCAATTGCCCATCATTCCCCAGCAATGGCGGGCCGAGGTCAAACCGAAGACCGCCACGCAATTCAAGGTCGTCAAAGCGCTTCTGGCGAAGGCGACCCATCTGGTCATTGCAACCGACGCCGATCGCGAGGGCGAGCTGATCGCCCGCGAGATCATCGACCTGTGCGGCTACCGCGGCCCCATCGAGCGGCTATGGCTGTCGGCACTCAACGATGCATCGATCCGCACCGCGCTCGGCAAGCTGCGGCCGTCTTCCGACACGCTACCGATGTACTACTCGGCACTGGCGCGCTCGCGCGCCGACTGGCTCGTGGGCATGAACCTCAGCCGGTTGTTCACCGTGCTGGGCCGACAGGCCGGCTACGACGGCGTGCTGTCCGTCGGCCGAGTTCAGACGCCGACCCTGAAGCTCGTCGTGGACCGTGACCGCGAGATCGCAGCCTTCAAGTCGGTGCCGTTCTGGGCCATCGACGTATCCCTGTCCGAGGGTGGACAGGCTTTCAGCGCGCAGTGGGTTCCGCCCGATGGCTGCACCGACGACGCCGGCCGCTGTCTGCAGCAGCCCATCGCTCAGCAGGCCGTGCAGCAGATCCGCGCTGCGGGCAGCGCCCAGGTAGTATCGGTCGAGACAGAGCGCGTGCGCGAAGGCCCGCCGCTGCTGTTCGACCTGGGAACGCTTCAGGAGGTTTGTTCCAAGCAGATTGGGCTGGATGTTCAAGAGACCCTTGAAATCGCGCAGGCCTTGTACGAGACGCACAAGGCCACGACGTACCCACGTTCGGATTCCGGCTACCTGCCCGAAAGCATGTTCGCCGAGGTGCCCACGGTCCTGAACAGCCTGCTCAAGACCGATCCCTCGCTGCGCCCGATCATGGGCCAGCTCGACTCCTGCCAGCGCTCGCGCGCCTGGAACGACGGCAAGGTGACGGCGCACCACGGCATCATCCCGACGCTCGAACCTGCGAACCTCTCTGCCATGAGCGAGAAGGAACTGGCGGTGTACCGGCTCATCCGGGCGCACTACCTGGCGCAGTTCCTTCCTCACCACGAATTCGACCGCACCGTGGCTGAGCTTTCCTGTGGCCAGCAGAAGCTGGTGGCCACAGGAAAGCAGGTGATCGTCAAGGGCTGGCGTTTGGTGCTGGCCGAGCCGCAAGCGGACGAGGACGGCGACAGCGCCGCGCGCAGCCAGATGCTGCCTGCACTATGCGAGGGCGCGGCGTGCCAAGTGGCCGAGGCCGAGATCAAGGCGCTCAAGACGATGCCGCCCAAGCCCTACACGCAGGGCGAACTGGTCAAGTCGATGAAGGGCGTTGCGCGCTTCGTCAGCGATCCGCGGTTGAAGCAGAAGCTCAAGGACACGACGGGCATCGGCACCGAGGCGACACGGGCCAACATCATCAGCGGGCTGATCGCCCGCGGCTACCTCGTGAAGAAAGGACGCTCCATTCGCGCATCGGATGCGGCATTCACGCTGATCGACGCCGTACCTGCGGCGATTGCAGATCCCGGTACAACGGCGGTGTGGGAGCAGGCGCTCGACATGATCGAGGCCGGACAGCTCACCCTGGACGTGTTCATCGGCAAGCAGGCCGCGTGGATTTCGCAGTTGATCGCGCAGTACGGCAGCACGTCCCTGTCCATCAAGGTTCCCCTGGGGCCGGCTTGTCCGCAGTGCGGCGCACCGACGCGCCAGCGCACCGGCAAGAGCGGCCCATTCTGGTCGTGCAGTCGCTACCCCGGCTGCAAAGGCACGCTGCCGGTCGAAACCGGCACGTCCAAGCGTGGTGCCTCGCGCCCGCGCAGTAGCGGCCGCAAGGGCTCCTGACCGACCCCATTCCCCGTGAGCCGTGCCCGCCATCGGCGGCGTGGCCTGTGTCCCGCACGCCCTGCGGGACGCCCAGCGCGCAACGCCTTCTTCGTCCGTGTGCGCGTCCCGCCCAGCCGTCCCCGGCCGCGGGACCTGAAGGTAGCTCTTCCGCGAACCGCTTCCTGCGCGTTCTGCTGATCTGCATTTTTTCCGCCTCTGCGAAGGGTCCCCTGATGGTTTGCCAGGTTGCGCGAGCCACCCGGAGACCCTTCGTGGTCAGCGGTATTCGGTGCCGGTGCCCGCCGGCGCAAAAACGGGCTCCCTTTGTGCGCGGATGTGCGCCAGACGATGCCGGCCCCAGCCACGACATGGGCCGGGTGTGATTGCTGACAGCAGACGGTTCTAGCGACGACCGGGCCTGCAACAGCCCACGGGTGGTTCTGTCCTCCCGAGCCGAAGGCCGATGGGCCTTCGGCGCCTTTCTCCTGCCCATCAACGTCCCGGCCCGCCCAGGGGCCCAGGGCCACACGAACAGGAGACCCGACATGAACCCGCAACCATGCACCCTTCAGGGTGCGCCCCAGGCCGCGCCACTGCTGTACGGCAGCGTGTGCAGCGGCATCGAGGCCGTGAGCCTCGCCTGGCAACCCCTCGGCCTCGAAGCCGCTTGGTTCGCCGAGATCGAGCCGTTCCCGAGCGCCGTGCTCGCCCACCGCTACCCCCGCGTGCCCAACCTGGGCGACATGACCGCGATTGCCTGCCAAGTGCGCGCCGGCACCGTGCCCGCGCCCGACATCCTGGTCGGCGGCACGCCGTGCCAGTCGTTCAGCGTTGCCGGCGCACGCCAGGGACTGAATGACCCGCGCGGTGCCTTGACCCTTGCCTATGTGGAGCTTGCCAATGCCATCGACCAAACCCGCCATCAAGACCGCCGCCCGTCGGCAACGCTCGTCTGGGAAAACGTCCCCGGCGTCCTCAACGACCGCAGCAATGCCTTCGGGCATTTCCTGGGCGCACTGGCCGGAGAAGGCCGTGCGCTCCAGCCGCCAGGGGAAAAATGGGCGCACGCAGGTTGTGTGTCTGGACCCCGCCGCCGCATCGCCTGGCGCGTGCTCGACGCTCAATATTTCGGCGTCGCCCAACGCCGCAAGCGTGTGTTTCTTGTGGCAAGTGGTGGAGATGGCCTCGATCCCGTCGAAGTACTTTTTGAGCGCGCAGGCCTGCTCGGGGATTCTTCTGCGTGCCGCGCGCCGTGGCAAGAAGTTGCCCACGCTGCTGGACCGGGTGTTGCAGCAGCAGGCGGACACGCGGGATTTGCAGGACTGAAGCAGCCCTACGGCACGGTCACGACGACGTTCGGATTCAGCGGCGGCGCCGGCCCCGTCGATGTGGCGGCATGCCTCATGGCCGCAGGCCCCAAGCACGACATCCGCACGGAGACGTTCATGGTGCAGTCGATCGCCGGCAGCATCGCCCACACCCTCGACACCGCCAACAACGGCAAGGGCAGCAGCGAGGACGGCACGGGCAAGGGGGTGCCGATCATCGCCTTCACCGCCCAGGGCAGCGGCGCGGATGCCACGATCGACTTGACGCCAACGCTGCGTGCTGGCGGGCATTGCAACAGCCATGCGAACGCCGGTGTCGTGCCCGCCATCGCCTTCGCGCAGAACAACCGCGGCGAAGTGCGCTTCGAGTCGGGCCACGGCCAGGTGGCTTGCACCGTCTTGTCCAACGGCAAGCCGGGCTACGGGGTGCCGATGGTGGCCTGCGTTGCCCTACGGGGACGGCAGCATGGTCTTGCCGCTGAGCTGGGTGGCGGCGTAGCGGCCGCGCTGCGCACCAGCGGCGGCGGCGCGGACAAGCCCCATGTGCTGACCCCCGACTTCGAGGCGCATTTCCGGTACGACTGGACTGACCCCGGCCACGGAGACTGGTCGCATTGGCGCGTGCGGCGGCTGATGCCCGTGGAATGCGAGCGGCTGCAAGGCATGCCCGACGACTACACGCTGATCCCGTACCGCGGCAAGCCCGCCGCGGACGCACCGCGCTACAAGGCGATCGGCAACTCCATGGCCGTCCCGTGCATGGCATGGCTGGGCCAGCGCCTGGTGCAGTGCCTGCACAAGACGGGCTCGACCGCTTCGGATTGATCGGCGACGCAGCCTGCGGGCCGCGCCATTCTCCCTCCTGCATTGCCGATGTATCGGCAGCAGCCCGCAGCCAGGGTGTCAAGGCTGCCGTGGGTTCCGCCCACGCCACCCGCCAGTTCGCCTCGGCATCTCACCGGCGAACGCTGCCCACCGGGGCACCGATGCCTCTTTTCTCCAACCCACGGGATGGCTGCCACGTCCCGTCAGGGGCATGTCGCCACCCGGTCGATTTCAGGACTTCACATGGAAAACATCACCAAGCAAGACCGCATCACGCTGAAGAACCTCAAGGTGGCCGACTTCGCCAGCGAGGAAACGATGTGCTTCAGCGCCACCGTCGTGTTCGACGGCACTCCCATCGCCGAGGCCCGCAACGACGGGCATGGCGGCTCGACGTTCGTCCGCGCGCTCAATGGCAAGGCGGCGCTGCTGGCTCAGGCCGAAGCCTTCGCCAAGAGCCTGCCGCCTGCGCCGCTCGATCTCGGCCATGAGGGTGAAGACCCTCACTACATCGACATGACGCTCGACTTCCTGGTCGATGAACTGGCCGATGCCATGCACGCCGATCGCAAGGTGCGAGCCGCGTTCAACCGCGACATCGGCAACAAGGTGCTGTTCATCAAGGACGGCAAACTGCTGTTCATCAAGGGCATCAAGCTCAAGGCCATCGCCGACCGCAAAGCGTACTTCGCTTCGCTGCGCACCCGGCAGGCCCAGCCCATCGTCATCCTCGCCGAGCTTCCTCCCGTTCAGGCGTTCGACCTGTGGAAGCAGCATGTCCTGGGCGGTAAGCCCGACTGACCCAGCGCCGACGCACGAGCCTGACAGCCCCGCACTCGATGCGGGGCTTTCTTTTTCTGCACCCATCAATCGGGGCTGGGCCGGATGCCGTTTTCCAACTGACGTAGTGCGGGCCTCGCACGAAGCTGCCCGCATGTTCGCTGATTCGTCAGCACATGCCAGCAGCCAGGGTTTCAGGCTGTCGCGGGTCTCACCCGCGTCACCCACCAGTCCGCATCGCATCCATTCCGCGGGCGAGCGTCCCCGTGACGCCGATGCTTTTTATCCACCGCGTGCGGGAGCTGCCATCCCGTGAGGGACACGGCCCCGTTCTTTCCAAGGAGCCCATCCATGTCCCAGCAAGCCTCTTTCGGCCAGTCCTTCGGGAAATTGGCCCTGACCTACTGCGGCAAGTTCCTGCCGCTCGAAGTCCTGCAAAGCGCCGCCGGTCACTACATCGGCACGCGCGACACCGAAGGCCCGGTTTCGCGGGAATCCCGCGAGTACTTCCGCAGCTATGCCGCGGCTCAACGTGCCCTCGTTAGAGGCGGCTGGTCCCAGCTCGCCGTTCCCTGATCCAACTGGAGGAATCACGTCATGAACCAGCTATTGCCCCAGGAAGTCGTCGATCAGATCATGCGGGAAGAGCAGCATTTCGCTGCCGCGCCCCAAGCCTTCTTCGAGGCCTGGAAGCGCGGCGTCGAGATCGCTGGCCCCGAATGGTTCGGCGACGGCACTCGTGAAGGCTTGAACCAGACCAAGAGCAAGTGGGATCTTCGTCCCAACATGCTGCGGCTCAACGACGCCCTCGGCGTCCTGAGCAGCGGGGAACGCATGTTCCTGTCCGCCATGGTCAGCTTCTACAACGCGCGTGAGGGCGGTGCCATGCTCAAACGCTGCCATTTCGACGGGCTGTCGGACTTCGATGGCCTCGATCTGCAACGCCGCAAGGTCATCGCCGACCTGCTGGTGAACTACAGCGGCTGGTGAGCCGGTCTCCGGCACACCACCGTCTCCTCGTTCCCCCCGTGAGGGACATGCGCCCACAAGGCCATGTCCCTCGATTTCTTCCTCATCGCCCAACGCCACCGGCCTTGGGCAATTTCCTGCGGATGCCATCGTCCGCATGGGCTGGCTCCGCTCACTTCCCGAAAGGAGCCCCCATGGCAAACAACTACTACGAGGGTACGGGCGTTCTCGTGCTCGACCACGTGACCCCCGTCATCAAGGCGCTGTTCGGCACCTTCGCACTGGACGAGAGTCATCCCGGCAATGGGCAGGCCTACATCGCCCTGATCGCCGAGACCAATGATCCGCGATGGACAGATGTGCTGGACGGTCTGGAAGAGCTGGCTGCACAACTCGACATCCCCATGCCCGACGACGAAGAGCTGTCGATTCCACCTCTGCTCGAACGACTGGCCGCGCACTTCGGTGCCGAGCAGGACGAAGAGTTGGAGAACCTGATCGAACACCACCAGTTCGAGGACAGTGCCGATCTGGAAGCCTTGCTTCTGATTGCCACCTGCTTCGATGACGGCCATCACCTGACCGCCATCCAGTTCGAGGGTTGCTGGCATTGCAGCAGGCCGAGGCTGTTCGAGTTCGGCGGCAATGGCTGCTATCTGAGCCGCGAGGTTGAGGTTTTCAGAACGTCATCGCAGGCGCTCCAACTCGGCGACCAACTGCGCAAAACCATCCTGGCCGCCGACATCGAGGAGGCCTCGGCGTTGATCGCGCTGGAGGCAGCCAACTTGCTCGCAGGCATCAGCGATGAGCAATTCCGCCTGAATGTCCGCCATCGCGCCGCCGAACGACTGGCCCAGATGCCAACGATCAGCGCCGACTGACGCATTTCCCCCTTTCAACCCACCGGGTCCAATTCCCGGTGGCGGGAATTGGCTCCATTATTCAATCTGGAGAGTTCCCATGTCCCAGAAACCCAATCCCTTTCTCCGCGGCTACTGGAATCTGAAAATTGTCCGCACGCTGTGTATCGGCTACGAGGACGGAAGCCCGCATGTCTGGCGAAACATCCACGCGAGCCAACAGCACTTCTCCGACGAGGACCTGGTTTCGTCCTCCTGCATCGTCACCGGCGATTTCGCCGTGGTCAGCAATGGCCCTGAACCTGTGAGTGCCGAAGTGCTGGCCGAGTGCGATGCCGGTCAAGGCGTCAACGGCGAAGGCGTGATCGGTGCCGTGGTCTATGCCATCCATGGCGACAACTTCGACGGCCGCCCGGTCCACGTCGGTGACACCTACTCGGCCGAGGCCGCGCGGGAAGTCGTACAGCGCCTGAGTTTCGAGACCGGGTACTTCAGCCGGGCCTGGGAAATCAGCCGCGATCACATCTCCATCGAGACCTGGCACTACCTCGCCAATCTGGCAGACCTCGCCACGCCCGAAGCCTTCCTGTTCATCGCCTTCCGGGTTCCGTACAGCCCGGCGATCGGCATCAAGCTGATCTCCACGCCATGGACGGACGGGAACCTGGAGCATGCCGAGGGCATCACCGCGGAGCAGCTTCGGCAGGAACACCGGAACAAGGACATGCCGGACGACCTGGCAAACATCCTTGAACTGGCTGGCCAGGCCGATGTGCGCATCCTGATCCTCGACGCCGACGCACCCGCGCTGCTGGGCCTGCCACTGGCCGAGTCCTAGCAGCCGCGCTACGCGCCAGCCTTCCTCTTTGTCCCCCCATGCCAGCCCGTCTCCTCGCCAGGAACCGGGCTGGTCCGTTTTCATAGGAGCAACCTCATGTTCCCCGATCTCATCTCACCCACACGCGACTTCGAGCATCAGCTTGGAGCCTGCGTCAACGCCATGGGCCAGGACGACGCCATCGGCCAGATCCTGGTATTCGAGCGCATGAGCGGCACGCTGCACATGCGCCATATCGCCAGCGCCGACCTGGTGGACACCGACTTTGACGACTACGAAATGGTCGTGTTCGACGGTGGCAATACCAGCGGCGACACGTGGAAGCATGTCTTCTTTCCACGTCAGCGCGAGCATTACTTCGTGTACGAAGCCTGACCCATCCAGCCCCTTTCGAGGGGCTTTTTCTTGCCCGCAGTTCAAGAAAGCGGATGCGGCGCGGTGCGGTTTCCTGCGGGCGGGCCGCTCACCCCAAGGCCATCCTTGCCCCATGTTCGTCGGCGTCGCCGACACATGCCCAGGCAGCCGAGACCTTCGAGGCTGCAAGCGCGGGAGACCGTGCTGGTCGTTTCTTCCTACGGACGCATCGCGCCCATCCACCCACAAGGGACCTCTCCCTTGCGGGCGGGGAATCCCTTGTTTTTCCTCAAGGAGATTCCCATGGATCGCTCTCTCATCAAGACTCTGATGCCTTCGCTTGTCGCGGGCCATGTGCCCCGCAATGTGCGGTCGATCAAGTACCGTGTGTTCGATGATCAGCCGCAGTCCTCGGCGCTGGGCTTCGCCTTCGACCCCCAGCCTTTCGACGGCAAGGTGGTCGCCGCGACAGACAATGCCATCGTCGTCAAGCTCAAGCCTTCCGAGTTCGCCGTGCTCGACCCCAACCTGGTGACCTCCGTTCCCAGCGAAGGCGCCAAGGTGCATGTCCAACCGTATGCCCGCCGCCGTTTCGACGGCCTGCGCGCGGACACCCCGGAAGTGACCACCGAGAAGACCTCGGATGGTGTTCCCTACACCATCACCAGGCACATCCTCGGTTCCGCGCCGGCCAAGCTGCCCATCCCCGAGCCGCAGTGCATGGAACTGGGCCAGCTCATCCAGCAGTTGGAGGAAATGCCGGCGCCCGACGGGTTCCGGCGCATCACCCACATGCTGGTCGATGCGGACGCCCGCGACTTCACCTGGGTCGATCCCAAGCCGTCCAAGATCATCGAAACGCCTCCGGCGATCAGCTTCACGGTCTCGACCGCGAAGTTTGACGGCCAGGTGACGATCCTCTACGACCGCGGCGGCGACACCTACGTTGTAGAGCTGCGCCGCGACGGTGAACTGGTCGATCGGCATGACGAGGTGTATTTCGACATGCTCGGTGAAGTGCTGGAGCGGCTCATCGACGACGGGCGCTGGCGCCTGATCGACGTAACCGTTCTCGACGCCAAGGCTCCCCGGCGGCGCCAGGCAGTGCCGGCGTGACGTCCGAGTCGGGCGACTGCTGGGTGGTGTATTCGCCCAACGAGTCCGCCATCAGCGACAGCGCTGGCTTCTGGTCCAACGAGTTCGGCTGGGTCCGGCTCGACCAGGCGACGCGCTTCTCGACGGAAGAGACCGGGAGCTTGCCGCTTCCGACCTCGACCGGCCGTGATGCACGCATCGTTCCCTGGCAGGAAGCCACGCGGCACTACGGCTGAGTCCTCAACCTCCCGCCGACTTGCCCCCACAGGCCTTCCATCCGTTCGGGTGGAGGGCCTTTTTCTTCAGGAGATTTCAACCATGTCACTTCGATTCAAAGGCTCCGACCTGCGTCCCGTGCTGGCCGAGGCCGTCGCCAACCAATGCCGCATCGTCCTCGGCAAGGACCAGGGCGTGTACTTCCTCGCCGAGCGTGGGGAACGCCGCCCGGACGGCCGGGTGAAGCTGTTGGCCTATGCCGTCGGCTGCAACCCGGACACCGACCCGTTCGATGACTGGTGGGAACTGGCGCGCGCCGAACTGGGCGGTGACGACTTCGGCGAGTTCTTCGACCCGAAGGAAGGCGTCTTCGCACGCATCCTGCACGGCACGGACGACCTGATGCTGTCCGCCACCGCCACGCATCTATCGCTGGAGGTGGTTCCTCCGGCATAGCGCAGCAACCGCCGCGCGACCCTCGCAGCCCCCGCACCGGGGGCTTTCTTTTCTTCGCACGCGGCCATCGCCGCGCGTGCGCGTTCGTCTCTGGCCGCCATGGCCTGCCTCGTCGGCCCACCGCCGACATGCCCACGGAGAAGACCGCATGCACGACCCATTCAAGATCACTCAACCCACCTGCATCAGCTTTTCGGGTGGCCGCACCAGCGCCTACATGCTCTGGCGCGTGTTGCAGACCAATGGTGGCCTGCCTGCCGACACCGTGGTCTGCTTCGCCAACACAGGCAAGGAAGTGGAAGCGACCTTGCGCTTCGTGCGCGACTGCGCCGAACACTGGCAGGTACCGATCCACTGGCTGGAGTACCTGCCCACAGAACCGGGCTTCACGCTGGTCGATTTCGAGCGGGCCAGCCGCCAGGGCGAACCGTTCGAGGCGCTGATCCGCAAGCGCCAGTACCTGCCCAATCCCGTCGCGCGTGGCTGCACGACCAGCCTGAAGATTCGCCCGATGCACCGCTTCCTGCGGCACCTGGGCTGGACGGACTGGGACCAGATGATCGGCATCCGCGCCGACGAGCAGCGGCGCGTCGCCAAGATTCGTGCGCGCGGCCATTCCACCGAATCGACCCACGAGACGATGTGCATGCCGCTGGCGGACACCGGCGTCACCGTGCGCGACGTGGGCACCTTCTGGCAGGCGCAGCCGTTCGACCTCGACCTGCTGACGGTGAACGGGCGCACGCTGGAAGGCAACTGCGATCTGTGTTTCCTGAAGCCGCGCGGACAGCGCCTGGCCCTCATCAAGGCCCGACCGGAGACCGCCGTGTGGTGGATTCGCATGGAATCGCTGAACCTGGCCAGCAAGCCCAGCGGCGCCCGGTTCCGCGCCGACGGCCCCAGCTACGCCGACCTGGCGCGCTTCGCCGCCGACCAGGGCGACCTGTTCGACGCCGAGGAGCCGATCGCCTGCTTCTGCGGCGACTGACGCGCATGGCCAGGCAACCGATCTCGCCATCGCTGCAACTGCTGCCGGTGTCCTTGCGCTGTGCCAATGCCTTTGTGCAGAAGCACCATCGCCACCACCGTCCGGTTCAGGGGGCGAAGTTCGCCCTGGCGATCACGCTGTCCGGCAGCGACTGCATCTGCGGCGTGGCCATCGTCGGCCGTCCGGTCGCACGCCACCTGGACGACGGCTGGACTCTCGAAGTGACCAGGCTCTGCACCGATGGCACGCCGAACGCCTGCAGCAAGCTCTACGGGGCGGCATGGAAGGCGGCCAAGGCCCTGGGCTACACGCGGCTGATCACCTACACGCTGCCAATGGAAGGCGGCACCAGCCTGCGCGCCGCCGGCTGGCGGCTGGTCGGCACGCGCGGCGGCGGTGCCTGGAGCCGCCCCAGCCGTCCCCGCGCCGACACGCCCGACCACCTGCGCGGCCCCAAGTGCCTGTGGCAGGCGCCGGGCGGCGTGGACAAAGGGAAGCGCCCGGATGCCGATTGATTGCTGTCGCGCGCGCGAGGCCCGGCCATGCTGATCCCATGCCTGCTGACGTTGTCAGCGACATGCCAGGCAGCCATCGGTCTTTGAGGTTGCGGCGCAGCTCCCGCTGCGTGACCGAGCCAGCTCGCACCGCATCCGTTCGCGAGCGGCCACCAGTCTCTGGTGGCGGATGCTTTCGCCTTTTCAACCCACCGCGGGGTTACGCACCTTTCCCCGCATGCGTGGGCCGGTGTGTCTCCGCTTCTTCCCTATGGAGATTCACCATGAACACCACGTCCAACGAGAAATCGTATTTCGACATCCACACCTCGGGCATCGGCTACATCCAGCGTGCCCGTGAAGTGCCTGTCCGGGGCGGCCGCCGCGCGCAGCCCTTCCTGGCATGCACCATCGCAGCGCTGGTCGGTTCCGCCAAGGACCCGATCTACCGCTACTTCGACGTCAAGGTCTCCGGTGCCGAGGCCAAGAAGCTCGTCCAGCGCTACATCGGCGTTGACGATCCCAAGCAGCGCCCGCTGGTGCGCTTCCGCCTCGGCGACCTCTGGGGCGATGCGTACATCCGCGACAAGGGTGAGCACAAGGGCCAGGCCGGCGCGTCCCTCAAGGCGCGACTGCTCAAGGCCGAGCCGCTTGACCGGGCAGAACTGGCTTCAATCAGGCAGCACGAACTGATCACCCGCGGCATCGGCTACCTCAGCCGCCCGAAGGACGTCACCCCCAAGGATGGCGATCCGTTCCTCGCATGCACCGTCGCCGCGCTGGCCGGGCCTGTCGATGAACCGGAGTATCGGTACATCGACACCATCGTCTCCACCCCTGAAGCCGAGCACCTGGTTCGCCGGTGCGTGCAGGCCATCGAAGGGGACCGCAAGGTGCTGATCGCCTTCCGTCTGAACGACATGAAGGTCGATTCGTACATCCGCACCAAGGGCGAGCGCGCCGGGGAACCGGGAGCGAGCCTGGAATCGACGCTGGTCCATATCGGTCTGATCAAGATCGACGGCACCCAGGTCTATCCGACGAGCCAGGCGCAAGCCGAGGCGCCGCAGGCCGAGGACGCACCCGCGCCCGAAGCCGAGGTTGCCGCCGACACCGTTGCCGACCAGCCGGACGAGCCCGCCGAGCGCGAGCCCGCAGGTGAAGTCGAGGAGCAGGAGCCGGCATTGGCTGCTTCGTTCTGATCCGGCATGGCCCCTCACGGGGCCTTGTCGTTTTTCCTATTCGTCAACAGGAGAACCATCATGGCAGTCACATCGGCGCCCGAAAAATCGGTCTCGCCCGTCGTCGTCCCCGGCCAACTCACGCTGCGCACCATTCGCGGCAAGAACGGCCCGTTCACGGTCGGCCGCCTCGCCACGCACCTCGGTACGTTCGAGGTCAAAGACCCGGAACTGGAGCAGTACCCCGAAGGCAAGTACGACGGGGAATTCATCATCAGGTACATCTTCCCGAAGTCCTACCCGGTCGGCGGTGGCATGCGGTTCGAGATCCGCGCCAGCCTGGACGGGATGACGCTCTACGGCATCGACAAACTGAGCCGCGACGAAGCACGCAGCTTCGCCACGCAGGACGTCGATCCGCTCGATGAAGAGCTGGGGACGCAGCCTGCGGCAACGCCGGCCAAGCCCGCCAAGACGTCCAGGCCCGCCAAGCCCGCGCCCGTGCAGGCGTCCGCGGACCCGCTGGTCGATACCACGCCCTTCGGCGTGGATGCACCGCCACCCGCTGCGGCCGCTGCCTCTGGCGGCACCGAAGACGGGGACGCAGTGCTGTTCAGTTTGCTGTGGCCGCTGGGCGAAACCGTGCGACTGGATTCGACCATCGACCGCCGCACCCTGCGCGCGCAGGTTGCCCGCCTGCGCGAGCTGGGCTACGAGATGAACCCCAAGACGCAGGAGTGGAGCCGCGAGGCCGAACTGCAACCTGCGTGATCGCAGACGCCGCATCCGCGGTGTTTTTCATCCACCCGCCGGGGTTCCTTCCCCCTGCGGGGGAGGCCCGGCTTTTTTCTGGAGGTCTCCATCATGTCCAC
>JAFECU010000243.1 GCA_018242005.1 Pseudomonadota bacterium
GGCGCGCACCTCTTCCGAGAACGCGCCGGGGAAAACCTCGTTGCCGCACCAGCCGCCCTTGTACGGCGTGAGTTCGCGCGCGCCCACCACCTCGGTCAGCAGCGGGCCGACCAGCGTGCCCGACTGCGTGGCGCAGGCTTCGAGCGTGGCGCCACGGCAGTTGATGCGCTTCATGATCTTGACCTCGGGGTCATTGACGATCTCGTCCTTGTGCTTGTTGAAGTCGTCTTCCGAGGCGATGAAGAAGGTGGTGTGGCCCGAGTCGCCGAAGGCCGACTGCACGACCAGGTCCCGGCCCAGTCCGTGCTGCTCGGCGATCTGCATCAGGTGCTCGTAGCTGTCCACCTTCTCCAGCGCATTGGGCACCGAGTGCACGCCGGCCTTGTTGCCGATGCGCACCGTCTCCATCTTGTTGTCGCAGCGCTGGCGCAGCGCGGCCGGCGGGAACCAGACCTCCATGCCCAGCTCCTTGGCCAGGGCCTCGGTCTTCTCGTCGAACATCAGGAAGGTGGCCACCGGCTTGCCGCCACGGCGCTCGATGAGATCGACCACGTCCTTGTGCTGCAGCAGGTAGTTGTTGATGTCCTCGATGGACTGGAATTCCTCGTGCGGCAGCTCCTGCGGCACGAAGACGTTGGGGTGGCGCCCGTCGAAGCAGTCGATGTAGTTGATGTAGCGGAAGCGGTTGACCCACCGGTCCATGCCCAGCAGATTGAAGTTGGTCGCGCTGATGAAGTAGATGGGCCGCTCGTTGCGGTGGAACATCAGCAGCAGATCGGAGATGCTCTTGACTTTGGTGCTCACTTCTTGCTCCTCAGGTTGGACCGTTTGGGGGTGGGGGACTCTATGGCCAGGGCAGGCTCGTCGTGCGCGAGCTCGTCGCCGGTCTGGGTCAGTGCCGCGCGGCCCGACAGCGCGAGCGCCGCGCGCGCGGCCGTGGCCTGCGCGGCCCGGTCCAGAGCGGCCTGGCTGAAGATGCGAAAGCCCAGTTCGGGACGGAAGCCGTGGATCTCGCGCACGTCGAGCGCCGCCATGAACTGCAGGATCTCGGCGCTGATCACCTGGCCCGGCACCAGGATGGGAAAGCCCGGCGGATAGGGGATCACGAACAGCGCCGACACCAGCTCGCGCCCCTCGGCGATGACGCGCGCCGCCTCGGCCATGTCGATGTACTCGCAGTTCGTATCGTCGTACGAGAGAAAGAAGGCGCTGCGGATGTCCCCGTCACGGGTGCTCGCGCGGCCCTCCACGCTGCGGCCGCGGAAGGCGAAGTGGAAGTTCGAGAAATTCGGCAGCGGCGGTTGCTCGAGCGTGAGCGAGCGCACGCGCCTTTCATGGATGCGCCGCTCGATGGCGCTCATGTCGGCCACGCGCGCGTCCACGTCGCGGGCGACCTTGATCAACACCTCGATCAGGTAGGCGATCGCGGAACGGGTGCTGCCGATGTTGGTCATGAACAGCACGGTGTTGCGCGAGGTCTTGTTGATCTGGATGCCGTACTTGTCCATCAACTCCCGGTTCTTGAAGGTGTCGCCGTCCATGCCGGTGGCGCCGATCACGAGCGTCGCCCGCGTGGGGTCGAGCACGAACTCGTCGCTGCGCCACGCGGCCTCCATGTTGTCCCAGCCGGTCTCGTCGTTGTAGTAGTTGTCCACGCCCGATTCGCGGTAGGCCAGCGGCACCAGGTCGCCGATGCGCAGAAAGCGGAAGTAGCGCTTGAGCAGCGGGTGGCGAAGCACCTGCTCGCGCAGGCTCATGGCCAGCTCCAGCTGGCGCTGGATCAGCTCGTAACCCTCCAGCTCGACCTGGCGGCGGCCCACGTCGAGCGACGCGAGAATCTGGTAGTTGGGCGAGGTCGAGGTATGCGTCATGTAGGCCTCGTGGAACGACTCCTCGGCCTTGTCCTTGAAGTCCTGGTCCCAGATGTGGATCATCGAGCCCTGGCGCAGCGCGGTCAGCGTCTTGTGCGTGGAATGCGTGGCATAGACGCGGATGCGCGTCCTGGCCGGGTCGGGCAGCAGGCGCCGGTCCAGCAGCTGCTGATCGTCGTCCCAGTCGATGCCGGCGGCAAACTCGGCATGGCGCCCGGCGTAGGCCGGGTCCGCGAGGGTCTCGCACAGCTTGGCGGCGCTGGCCATGGCGGTGCGCTGGCGGTAGATGGGGTGGCAGCGCGCGAAGGCGAACCAGGCCTCGTCCCACAGGAACACCAGGTCAGGTTTGATCGCCAGGCATTCCATCATCACGCGCTCCACGTCGTAGACGATGCCGTCGAAGGTGCAGTTGGTGAGCAGCACCATGCGCACGCGCTCGAGCGTGCCGGCGCGCCTGAAGCCCAGCAGGGTCTCCTTGATGTGGCGCAGCGGCACCGCGCCGTACATGGAGTACTGGTCGAGCGGGTAGGAGTCGAGATAGGCCACCTGGGCGCCGGCCAGCACCAGGCCGTAGTGGTGCGACTTGTGGCAGTTGCGGTCCACCAGCACGATGTCTTCAGGACGCACCAGCGCCTGCACCACGATCTTGTTGCAGGTGGAGGTGCCATTGGTGGCGAAATAGGTGCGCCGCGCGCCGAAGGCGCGGGCCGCGTACTCCTGCGCGAGCTTGAGCGGCCCCACCGGGTCGAGCAGCGAATCGAGCCCGCCCGAGGTGGCCGAGGTCTCGGCCATGAACAGGTTCATGCCGTAGAACTGCGCCAGGTCGCCGATCCAGTTGCTGTTCAGGATGGACTTGCCGCGCGCCAGCGGCAGCGCGTGAAACACGCCGGTGGGCTGCTTGGCATAGTCGCGCAGCGCATGGAAGAACGGCGTCCTGTGGCGCTCGCCCACGCCCTTCATGATGGCGCTGTACAGCTCGATGTGGTCTTCCTCGCCGAAGAAGATGCGCTTGAACACCTCGCCCACGCGCGCGGCGATGTCCTCGACGCTGACATCGGTGACCAGGTACAGGTCCAGCTCGGGGCGCAGCTGTGCGATCTGGCGCCCCAGCAGCGGCCCGCGCTCGAACTCGGGCATGGCCTCGATGGTGTCGTCCATGCCTTCGAGAAACCGGCGCAGCACGCCGTTCCTGTTGACCGAGCGGAACGGAAAGCCGTGGCGGATCACCACCGCCTGCAGGTTGAAGTTCACCAGCGTGGCGATCAGTGCGTCCTCGAAGGTGGGCACCACCACGATGTCGAAGATGAAGTCATCGTCGGGGTTGCGCTTGCGCTGCACGCGCCGGCGCAGTGCGTCCTCCTCGCTGGCCGACATCTCATCGACGATCAGCACCTCGAAGTAGGGCCGGGCCAGCTGCGCCTGGCGCTCGCTGTCGGTCTCGATCTGCGAGGGCAGATCGTTGTCGTTGTCCAGCGTGTTGGCGTCGTGGCGGTAGGTGCGCGCGGCCAGCACGCGATGGATGCGCCTCGCCGCATGGTGGGCGCGCGCCAGTTCCTCGCGCTCGATCCACTGGCACAGCTCGCCGAACACCCGCCCGCCCGGGAACGCCCAGTAGCTCTCCACCGGCGCAAGGCTATCGACGATGTCGCGCACATGCGCGAGCCGGCTCGCGCGCTCGGGGTGCTCGGGCGGCAGGATGGCCAGGCGGCTGAGGTCATCCACCAGGCTGATCCAGCCATCGGCGCGCATCTCCCAGACGCTGCGGTGGCGGCTGAGCGAGGCGCGCGAGCGGGATTCGGTCGAGGATCGTGCTGTCATGCTTGTCTCCAGTGGCGCCGGATCGGTGGTCTGCGTCCGGCTTATGGGTGGTTTCAGGTAACGATCTCAGCGCAGGAGGCCAGGTCAGTTCGGCTTGGTCAATGCTCCCAGGGTGTGCAGATAAGGGAAATCGGAGCTATCCCTGCGGTAGACGGAAAAATCGCAGTCGCGGTCGCGGAAACTCTTGAGCGGCTGGCCCAGGTTGCTGCGCAGCCCGCGCTCGCGCTCGCGCCGCACCCGGGCGAAATCAACGTCGATGGCCATGATCTCGGGGCTGCCTTCGGCCTGGTGCAGCACGTAGCCCGACGGGTCCACGATGATCGAGCGCCCCACCCCGCCATGCTCCACGCCGTTGACGTCGAAGAAATAGACCTGATTGGTGGCGGCCGAGGCCCGGGCGATGGCCAGCTCCACGTCGCGGTCGATGGTGTCGGTCATGGTCGGGTGCAGGATCACCTCGGCGCCCATGGCCGCCAACGTGCGCGTGGTCTCGGGAAACCACATGTCGTAGCAGATCGAGACCCCGAAGCGGCCCGCGCCGGGCACGTCGAAGACGCAAAAACTCGTGCCGCCGGCCACGTCGCGCTCGTAGGGCCGAAACGGGAACAGCTTGCGAAAGCGCGTGACGACCACGCCCTCGGGGTTGATGACCGGCGTGGTGTTGTAGAGCAGCATGCCCTCGGGGCCGGCCACGCTCTCGAACAGCGAGCCGGGGATGAGCCACAGGCCGGTCTCGCGGGCCAACTCGCACAGGCGCGCCTCGGTCGGGCCGGGCAGCGGCTCGGCCCGGTCGTGCTTGGGGCCGAGCGCGGCCAGCTCCGAGAACAGCACCATGCGCACCCAGGGAAAACGCATGCGGATGTGGCGCAGGTAACCGGCCATGCGCTCGACGTTGCTCTCGAAGGCCGAGACCTGCATCTGCACGCCGGCAATGCCAAACGTGGTGTCGTCGCCACTCATGCGTCCAGCCCCGCGAGACAGATGTACTTGATCTCCAGGAATTCCTCGATGCCGTACCTGGAACCCTCGCGGCCCAGGCCGGACTGCTTGACGCCGCCGAACGGCGCCTCGGCGGTGGAGATCAGGCCGGTGTTGACGCCGACCATGCCCGAGTCGAGCCGCTCGGCCACACGCATGACGCGGCCGACATCGCGGCTGTAGAAATACGCGGCCAGGCCGAACTCGGTGGCGTTGGCCTGCGCGATGGCCTCGGCCTCGGTGTCGAAGGCGAAGATCGGCGCCAGCGGACCGAAGGTCTCCTCGTGCGCCACCAGCATGTCGGCGGTGGCGCCGGCCAGCACCGTGGGCTCGTAGAACTGGCCGCCCAGCGCGTGGCGCCGGCCGCCGGTGAGCACCTGGCCGCCCTTGGCCAGCGCGTCGGCCACATGCTCCTCGATCTTGGCCACGGCCTTGGCGTCGATCAGCGGGCCCTGCGTGACGCCGGGCTCCACGCCGTTGCCTACCTTGAGCGCGTTGACCCGCGCCACCAGTTTGGCGGTGAAGGCGTCGAGCACGCCGCGCTGCACGTAGATGCGGTTGGCACACACGCAGGTCTGCCCGGTGTTGCGGTATTTGGAGACCATGGCGCCCTCGACGGCGGCGTCCAGGTCGGCGTCGTCGAACACGATGAAGGGCGCGTTGCCGCCCAGCTCCAGGGAGAGCTTCTTGATCGTGTCCGCCGACTGGCGCATCAGCGTGCGGCCGACTTCGGTGGAGCCGGTGAAGGTGAGCTTGCGCACCAGCGGGTTGGCCGTCATCTCGCCGCCGATCTGCGCGGCCGAGCCGGGCAGCACCGACAGCAGGCCCTTGGGCAGGCCCGCGCGTTCGGCCAGCAGCGCGAAGGCCAGCGCCGAAAACGGTGTCTGCGTGGCGGGCTTGACCACCATGGCGCAGCCCGCCGCCAGCGCCGGGCCGGCCTTGCGCGTGAGCATGGCGGTGGGGAAGTTCCACGGCGTGATGGCCGCCGTGACGCCGATGGGCTGCTTGATGGCCAGGATGCGGCGGTCGGACAAGGGCGCGGGCATGGTGTCGCCATAGACGCGGCGCGCTTCCTCGGCGAACCATTCGATGAAGGAGGCGGCGTAGGCAATCTCGCCCTTGGCCTCGGCCAGCGGCTTGCCCTGTTCGCTGGTCATGATCAGGGCCAGGTCGTCCTGGTTGGCCAGAATCAGATCGTTCAGGCGGCGCAGCACGGCGCTGCGCTCCTTGGCGGGGCGCCGGGCCCAATCGTGGCGGGCGGCTTCGGCGGCCTCGATGGCGCGGCGCGTCTCGGCCGCGCCGCACAAGGGCACGGTGCCGATCGGCTCGCCCGTGGCGGGGTTGTGCACGGCCACGGTGGCGCCACTGTCGGCAGGCGTCCACGCGCCAGCCACGAAGGCTTGCTGGCACAGGAGCGAGGGGTCTTTGAGCGTCAGGGTCATGGCGGGGATGTCTGAAAAAGTGAGCTGCCAGCGCTTGCCAGTCTTTTGTTCTCAATGTGTTTCATATTGAAATCAAATACTGGAGCGCGCAAGCAGCTATCGTTTTTTGCGAATCAAATAGCGATTTCCGTTGAAGAGCAGACCGCCGTCATTCCCGCGCAGGCGGCGATGACGGGGTTGGCATAGATTGCATCCAGCGGCCGGGCGAATCAAGAGATATCACTGAATATCACGACTTGAGCCCCTGATTTTTTGGGGTTCAAGCGCGCAGTGCGGCGGCCAGAATGTCCAGCCCCTCGTCGAGCAGCGCGTCCTCGATGGTGAGCGGGAACAGGAAGCGAATCACGTTGGCATGGACGCCGCAGGTCAGCAGCAGCAGGCCGGCGTCGCGCGCGCGCGCCTGCACCTGGCGCGTGAACTCGGCGTCGGGCCGGCCGTCGGGGCCGTTGAACTCGACCGCCACCATGGCGCCCAGGCCGCGCACGTCGGCGATCTGCGGCACGCTGGCGCGCAGGCCCTCGAGCCGGGCCTTCAGGCGCTGGCCGAGCCGCTCGGCGCGCTCGGCGAGGCGCTCCTGCTCCATCACGTCGAGCACCGCATGCGCGGCGGCCACGGCCAGCGCGTTGCCCGCATAGGTGCCGCCCAGGCCGCCGGGCAGCGGCGCGTCCATGATCTCGGCGCGGCCCACCACGCCCGACAGCGGCAGGCCGCCGGCCAGGCTCTTGGCCACCGTCATCAGGTCGGGCACCACGTCGTAGTGCTCCATGGCGAACAGCTTGCCGGTGCGCCCGAAGCCGGTCTGGATCTCGTCGGCGATCATCACGATGCCGTGGCGGTCGCAGATCTCGCGCACCGCCCGCATGAACTCGGGCGGCTGCACGTAGAAGCCCCCTTCGCCCTGCACCGGCTCCAGGATGATGGCCGCCACCTGCTCGGGGTCGATGTCGGCCTTGAACAGCTTGTCCAGCGCGGCCAGCGACTGCGCCACGCTCACGCCGTGCAGCGCCACCGGCGCCGGCACGTGGTAGATGCTGCCCGGGAAGGGGCCGAAGCCCGTCTTGTAGGGCACGACCTTGCCGGTCAAGGCCATGCCCAGATAGGTGCGGCCGTGAAAGGCACCCGTCAGCGCGATCACGCCGGGGCGGCGCGTGGCGGCGCGGGCGATCTTGATGGCGTTCTCCACCGCCTCGGCGCCCGTCGTGAAGAAGGCGGTCTTCTTGGCATGCTTGCCGGGCGTGAGCGCGTTCAGCCGCTCGGCCAGCGCGACGACGCTTTCATACGGCACCACCTGGTAGGCGGTGTGGGTGAAGCGCTCGAGCTGCTCGCGCACGGCCTGCATCACGCGCGGATGACGGTGGCCGGTGTTGAGCACGGCGATGCCCGAGCCGAAGTCGATGAAGCGACGGCCCTCGACGTCCCAGAGCTCGGCGTTTTCGGCGCGCTCGGCGTAAAACGGAAAGCCGATGGCCACGCCGCGCGGCGTAGCGGCGATACGGCGGGCGTCGATGGCCTGGTTGTCCGCCTGGGGGCGAAGGTCTGCGGCAAGAGAGGTGTTCATGGTGTTTCGAGTGGGCAGGCGCACGCGCCCGCCGTTGCTGGACATGCCGGCAAGTCTAGGAATACATTGATCCCAACAACAGTACCAAATATCGAAAACAAAATGGAACCAATGCGCCGAATCGCCCATGCCACGCTGCCCGACTTCATCGTCCAGCAGTTCCAGCGCGGCGGTGACTACCACCACCGCCAGCTCTACCGCATCGTCAAGGACGGCATCCTGCGCGCGGCGCTGCCCGCCGGCTCGCGCCTGCCGCCCACGCGCGAGCTGGCGCAGACGCTGGGCATTGCGCGCAACACCATCGTGCAGGTGTACGAGCAGCTGGCGCTGGAGGGGCTGCTGCAGGCCGGCGTGGGGCGCGGCACCTACGTCGCCAACCTGGCGCCGGCGTTTGCGGAGCCGCCAGCGCCGACTCCGGTGCAGCGCCGCGGCACGCCGCTGTCGCGGCGCGGGCGCGCCATCGTGGGCGGGGCACGGGCCAGCGCGGTCCAGTGGGGCGCCTTCGCGCCCGGCGTGCCCGAGCTGCGGATGTTTCCTGGCGCCGTCTGGAGCCGGCTGCAGGCCCGGGCCTGGCGCGAGGTGGCGGCGCCGCAATTGAGCTACGCCACCGGCGCGGGCCACCCCCTGCTGCGCGCAGCGATCGCCGAGCACCTGCAGGGCACGCGGGGCATGGCCTGCAGCGCCGAGCAGGTCCTCGTCACCAGCGGCGCCCAGCAGGCGCTGCACCTGATCGCGCATCTGCTCGCCGACCCGGGCGACGCCGTCTGGCTCGAAGACCCGGGTTACTGGGGCGCACGCAGCGCGTTTCGCATGGCCGGCCTGCAGCTGCAACCGGTCGCGCTGGACGGCGAGGGCCTGGCGCCCACGCCGCAGCAGCTGCAGGCGCCGCCGCGGCTGATGTTCACCTCCCCCTCGCACCAGTACCCCAGCGGCGTGCTGATGGGCCATGGCCGCCGCCGCCAGCTGCTGGACTACGCGGCCGCCCACCGGGTCTGGATCGTCGAGGACGACTACGACAGCGAATTCCGCTTCGCGTCCCGCCCGCTGCCCGCCCTGCAGGGCCTGGACGCGCACGGCCGCGTGATCTACCTGGGCACCTTCTCCAAGACCATGTTCCCCGCGCTGCGCCTGGCCTACCTGGTGCTGCCGCCCGACCTCATCGACAGCTTTGCCCGGGCGCTCAGCGAACTGTTCCGCGAGGGGCAGACCCTGCAGCAGATCACGCTGGCGCAATTCATGCGGCAAGGCCATTACGTCAGCCATATCCGCCGCATGCGCCAGGTCTACGGCGAGCGCCGCCGCGTGCTCATCGACGAGATCGCGCGCCGCCTGGGCGGCGCCGTGTCCGTGCTGGGCAGCGACGCCGGCCTGCACCTGGTGCTGGGCCTGCCGCGGGGCGCCGATGACGAGACCATCGCCCGGCAGGCACTGACGCGGGGTGTGCTGACGCGGCCGCTGTCGCTGTACTCGCTGCGCCCCGACCCGGCGCCGGGGCTGGTGCTGGGCTACGGCGCGGTGACGGAGGAGGAAATCCGCCACAGTTTCGGCCTGCTGGCGGAGGTGATCGAACCCCTTCGGCGCTGAATCAATGCCGCTCCACCGTCGGCCCGCGCTCCATCAGGCGGGCCACGGCATCCGAGGCGTGCAGCCGGCCGTCGAGCAGGCCCACCACGCATTCGGCAATCGGCATCTCCACGCCCGCCGCGCGGGCGCGCTGCACCACGGTGCGGGCGCTGTAGACGCCTTCGGCGACATGGCCGAGTGAATCGACCGCCTGCTGCGCGCTCTTGCCTTCGGCCAGCAAGAGGCCCACGCGGCGGTTGCGCGACAGGTCGCCCGTGGCCGTGAGCACCAGGTCGCCCAGGCCGGACAGGCCCATGAAGGTGTCGGGACGCGCACCCAGGGCCAGGCCCAGGCGCGTCATCTCGGCCAGACCGCGCGTGATCAGCGCGGCGCGGGCGTTCAGACCCAGCTGCAGGCCGTCGCACAGCCCCGTGGCAATGGCCAGAACGTTCTTGACGGCGCCGCCGACCTCGACGCCCACGATGTCCTCGCTGGCATAGACGCGCAGCGCCGGGCCGTGAAACGCCGCCACGAGGGCATCGCGCACGCGGGCATGGCGGCTGGCGGCCACCAGGGCCGTGGGCTGGCCGCGCGCCACCTCCTGGGCAAAGCTCGGGCCGCTGAAGGCCCCGCTGGCCAACTCTGGCGCGACGTCGGTGCAGACTTCGTGGGCCATCAGTCCCGTGTCGGCCTCGAAGCCCTTGCACAGCCAGGCAATGGGCGCGCCACAGCCGCGCAGCTGCTGCAGCATGCCGCGCAGCGCCGCCATGGGCGTGCCGATGATGATGAGTTCCGCCTGGGCGGCCAGCGCGCGGGCGTCGCCCGACTGCACACTCAGGCCGGGCGGAAACGCCAGCCCGGGCAGATAGCGCTGGTTGCTGCGCGCGGCCTGCATGGCGGCGGCCTGCTGCGCGTTGCGCGCCCACAGGCTCACCTCATGGCCGGCCGCGTGCGTGGCGCCTCTCGTGGCCAGGGCCGTGCCCCAGGCGCCGGCGCCGAGGACTACTATTTTCATAGCTTATCGCGCTTGCCATACGGGCGGCGACGGTCTGAATTCCGTCAACCGCCAAAGGCACAGGTTTACTGCGTGGTGCCGTTGCCGGCCTCGGCCGCGGCGGCCTGCTGCTGCTCGTACATGGCCTGGAAGTTGATTTCGGCCAGGTGCACGGGCGGGAAGCCCGCGCGCGTGATGGTGTCAGCCACGCTGGCACGCAGGTAGGGGTAGACGATCTGCGGGCAGGCGATGCCGACGATGGCACCCATCTGCTCTTCGGGGACGTTGCGGATCTCGAAGATGCCGGCCTGCTTGGCCTCGACCAGGAACACCGTCTTGTCCTTGATCTTGGTCTGCACGGTGGCCGTCACGGCAACCTCGAAGATGCCTTCGGCCACGGGCGTGGCCTGCACGCCGAGCTGGATGTCCACGCTGGGCTGATCCTGCTCCAGCAAGATGGCGGGGGAGTTGGGCTGCTCCAGCGACAGGTCTTTCAGGTATACGCGCTGGATCTGGAACACGGGGGTTTCGTCGGTGGCCATGGTGGTGTCGGTCTTTCGGTCAAAACAAAGCCCGCCCGGGAAACGTTCCCGCAGCGGGCCACTTGGGGCTGCATTATGCAACCTCGGTCGGGGCTGTCACGCGCCGAGCAGGGGCATCAATGCGCCGCGGCCATCGAGCGCCGCCAGGTCGTCGTAGCCGCCCACATGGGTCTCACCAATGAAGATTTGCGGCACGGTGCGCCGGCCGGTGATCTCCATCATGTGCTGGCGCAAGGCCGGGTCGGTATCCACGCGGATCTCCTCGATCTGCTCCACGCCTTTCATTTTCAGCAATTGCTTGGCACGAATGCAGTAGGGGCAGACGGCGGTGGTGTACATCTTCACGGCTTGCACGACGATCTTTCAGGAAAATACAAAAACAAGTGCGCAGACAGGAGTCGTTCAGGACTTTTCAATCGGCATGCTGGCCTCGCGCCAGGCACCCAGACCACCGGCCAGGGCCTGCGCCCTGTCATAGCCCAGGCCCTTGGCGATACCCACGGCGCGCGAGGCGCGCCCGCCCTTGGCGCAAACCATGATGACCGGCACGGCCTTGTTCTTGGCCACCTGAGGCAGGCGCTCCTGCAGCTGCGCCAACGGAATGTTCTTGGCGCCGCCCACATGGCCGGCGGCGAATTCCTGGGGCTCGCAGACGTCGATGACCACCGCCTTCTCGCGGTTGATGAGCTGCACGGCCTGGGCCGCACTCAGGGAGCCCGGCCCCGCGCCCTTGAGCAAGGGCATCAGCAGCAAGACGCCCGAGGCCAGCGCGAGAAGGAACAGATACCAGTTGTCGATGATGAAGTTCACGGAGGTCCTTAGGCGTTCAGAAAGCACGTGATTCTAAAATGGCGGGTTTTGACCTGAACGCTCTAGGGACACCATGCACAAACTCGTTCTGATTCGCCACGGCGAATCCACGTGGAACCTCGAAAACCGCTTCACCGGGTGGACCGACGTGGACCTGACCCCCACGGGCGTCGAGCAGGCCAAGACGGCGGGCCGCCTGCTCAAGGCCGAGGGCTACGAGTTTGACCTGGCCTACACCAGCGTCCTCAAGCGCGCCACGCGCACGCTGTGGCATTGCCTGGATGAGATGGACCGCACCTGGCTGCCCGTGGAGCACAGCTGGCGCCTGAACGAGCGCCACTATGGCGCCCTGCAGGGCCTGAACAAGGCCGACATGGCCAAACAGTATGGGGACGAGCAGGTGCTGGTGTGGCGCCGCAGCTACGACACGCCGCCGCCGGCCCTGGAACCCACCGACCCGCGCAGCGAGCGCGGCGACCTGCGCTATGCCAGCCTCGCGCCGGAGCAAGTGCCGCTGACCGAATGCCTCAAGGACACGGTGGCGCGCGTGCTGCCCTACTGGAATGACAGCATTGCACCGACGATACGCTCGGGCAAGCGGGTGTTGATCGCCGCGCACGGCAACTCCATCCGCGCGCTGGTCAAATACCTGGACGGCATCTCCGACGGGGACATCGTGGGCCTGAACATTCCCAACGGCATTCCGCTGGTGTATGAGCTCGATGCCGAGTTGAAGCCCCTGCGCAGCTACTACCTGGGCGACGCCGAGGCCGCGGCCAGAGCCGCCGCCGCGGTGGCCGCGCAAGGCAAGGCCTGAGAGTAAAAGCTTAAAAAATAGGCAAAACAGCGGGAACTGACCAGGGGTGCACCCTTCCAAGGTGTATATTGGTTCGAAGCGGTAAAGGTGATTTATGGGCCACAAACTGAAAGTTGCTGGATGGATATCGGTAGGCGTCATGGCCGGGGCTCTCACGACGGTATCCCTGCAGACCGTGGCGCGCGGCGCAATGGCGCCGCTGCCCCTGGAGGAGATTCAGCAGCTGTCGGCCGTATTCGGCCTGATCAAGACCGACTATGTCGAGCCGGTGGATGACAAGAAGCTCATCACCGATGCCATCTCCGGCATGGTCTCGGGCCTGGACCCGCATTCGCAGTATTTCGACAAGAAGTCCTTCAAGGAATTCCGCGAGGGCACGACGGGCCGCTTCGTGGGCGTAGGCATAGAGATCACGCAGGAAGATGGCCTGATCAAGATCGTCTCGCCCATCGAAGGCTCACCCGCCGACCGCGCGGGCCTCAAGACCAACGACCTGATCACCAAGATTGACGATACGGCCGTCAAGGGACTGACCCTCAATGACGCCGTCAAGCGCATGCGTGGCGAGCCCAACACCAAGGTCACGCTGACCATCCTGCGCAAGGACGAAAGCCGCAGCTTCCCCGTGACCATCACGCGCGAGGAGATCAAGACACAGTCGGTCAAGGCCAAGGTCATCGAGCCCGGCTACGCCTGGATCCGCCTGTCGCAGTTCCAGGAGCGCACGGTAGACGACTTCGTGCGCAAGGTGGAAGAGATCTACAAGCAGGATCCCCGCATCAAGGGCCCGGTGCTGGACCTGCGCAACGACCCCGGCGGGCTGCTCGATGCCGCAGTGGCCGTGTCGGCCGCGTTCCTGCCGGAAA
>JAFECU010000244.1 GCA_018242005.1 Pseudomonadota bacterium
GGCCTGCAGCACGTCCATGGTGTCGCAGGTGCCCCCGGACATGCAGTTGTCGCCGTGGTCGAGCAGCAGCACGGGGCGCGTGGCGCCCTCCGCCAGGTCTTTGGCGCGGCGCAGCGCGTCGGCCAGCGGCTCGCTGCGATAGACGTATTCATCGCGCCGGCGCCAGATCTGTTGCGCCAGTTCGCCCACCGCGGCCTGGGCTGCATCCAGGCCATCGACGCGGCAGGTGGCGACCATGCTCATGCAGGGCGATTCGATGTCGGCCAGCGAGAAGCCGGCGAACACCGTCACCGCCGGCAGGCCCTGCGCCTCCAGCGCGCGGGCGGCCTCCACGGCGTCGCGCATCGCGCCCGCCAGGGTGGTGCTGCACAGCGTGTGGCTCATGAGCGGCAGCGGGTGCCAGCAGACGCGCAAGCGCGCCTCGCCGCGCAGCAGCTGCAGCAGCAGGCGGCCGGCGTGCTCGCCGGTTTCGTACATGTCGATATGCGGGTAGGTCTTGAAGCCCACCATCACGTCGGCGTTCTGCACCATCTTCTCGGTGATATTGCCGTGCAGATCCAGCGCCACGCCTATGGGCACGCCGGGCGCGGCGGCGCGCACGCGTTCCAGCAGATCGCCCTCGCCGTCGGCGCTGTTCTCCGCCACCATGGCGCCGTGCAGGTCGAGCAGGAAGGCGTCGCAGCCCGGCGCGGCGGCGACGATGCGCCCTGTGAGCTCGTCATAGGCCGCAGCATGGACGGGGCCGCTGGGGTTGGCCATGGCCGATACCGGCGTGACCAGCGTCGCGCCCAGGCCCTCGGCCAGATCGATGAAGGCCGCCATGGCCGTGCGCATGCCCTTGTTGGCGCGGTAGGCATCCTCGCCATAGTCGGGGTTGAATGCCGCCAGTGGCGTAGGCACGGGCGAGAAGGTGTTGGTCTCGTGATTCAGCCGCGCGATCAGCACCTTCATGCCACGACCTCCGCCGCCGCCAGCATGGCGCGCAGCAGCACGTTGCAGCCGGCCTCCAGGTGTTCGGGCTCGGCGTTCTCGATCTCGTTGTGGCTGATGCCGTCGTCGCAGGGCACGAAGATCATCGCCGCGGGCGCCACGCGCGCCACGTAGACCGCGTCGTGGCCCGCGCCGCTGACCACATCCATGCTGCTGTAGCCCAGATCGTCGGCGTTGGCACGCACGGCCTGCACGAGTTGCGGCGTGAAGGGCTGGGGCGGGAAGTACACGACCTGTTCCACGTCGATGGCAAGGCCGCGCTCCCCGGCCACGCGTGCGCACGCGGCGCGCAGTGCCTGGTCCATGTCCAGCAGCTGCTCGTCGTCGGGCGCGCGCAGATCGACGCTGAACCGCACCCGGCCGGGGATCACATTGCGCGAATTGGGGAACAGCTCCATGGTGCCCACGGTGCTGCGCGCGTGGGGTCTGCGCTCGACGGCGATGCGGTTGACTTGCAGGACCAGCTCGCTCGCGGCCAGCAGCGCATCGCGGCGCAGTTCCATGGGTGTGGGGCCGGCATGCGCCTCCATGCCCTGCACGGTCACGTCGTACCAGCGCTGGCCCAGCGCGGCCGTCACCACACCGATCACGCGCCCGTGGTTCTCCAGCACCGGGCCCTGCTCGATATGCGCCTCGAAATAGGCGCCCACGGCCGGCGCCGGACCGGCCGGGCCGGCGTAGCCGATCGCCCTGAGCGCCTCGCCCACGCTCACGCCCTGGGCGTCGCACTGCGCGAGCGCATGCTCCAGCGTGAAGGCGCCCGCGAACACGCCCGAGCCCATCATCACCGGCACGAAGCGCGAGCCCTCCTCGTTGGTCCAGACCGCCACCTCGATGGGTGCGCGCGTGCGCACGCCTGCGACGTTGAGCGTGCGCAGCACCTCCAGGCCGGCGAGCACGCCATAGTTGCCGTCGAACTTGCCGCCCGTGGGCTGGGTGTCGATGTGGCTGCCCGTCATCACCGGCGGCAGGCTCTCGTCCTGGCCCGCGCGGCGCGCAAAGATGTTGCCTATGGCGTCGATGCGGATGCTGCATCCGGCCTCCTTCGCCCAATGCACGAACAGGTCGCGCCCCTGGCGATCGAGGTCCGTCAATGCGATGCGGCACACGCCGCCCTTGGCCGTGGCGCCAATGCGCGCCAGCTCCATGAGGGATTGCCAGAGGCGCGCGCCGTCGATGCGCAGCGCGGCGCAGGGGGAGGATTTCATGTCCATGAGAGTCTCCTTGTCATACCAGGCCGACGCCAAGGTAGCGGTCCTTGACGGCGTCGTCCGCCAGGAATTCGGCATTGCTCGCCTCATGCGCGACCACGCCCTGTTCGACGATGTAGTGGCGGTCGGCGAGCTGCGTGCAGACCTCCAGGTTCTGCTCCACGAGCAAAATCGTGACGCCCGCCGCCTTGATGGTCTTGAGCTGGGCCACGATCTCCTCGACGATGACCGGCGCCAGCCCCTCGACGGGTTCGTCGAGCATCAGGAGGCGCGGTGCATTCATGAGGGCGCGGCCAATGGCCAGCATCTGCTGCTCGCCGCCCGAGAGCTGGCCGCCGCCGTTCATGCGGCGTTCCTTGAGGCGCGGGAAGATGCGGTACACGTCCTGCAGCTGCCAGGGCGACTTCTTGCGCTGGGCCAGCATCAGGTTTTCCTCCACGGTCAGCAGCTTGAAGATGCCACGGTGCTCGGGCACCAGGCAGATGCCGCGCTGCGCCACCTGGTGCGTGGCCAGCCGCTGCAGCGACTCGCCGCCAAAGCGCACCTGGCCCTGCGTGGGCTGCATGACGCCGGCAATGGTCTTGAGCGTGGTGGTCTTGCCAGCGCCGTTGCGGCCCAGCAGGGTCACGAGTTCACCTTCATTCACATGCAGGGACACGCCCTGCAGCACATGGCTCTTGCCGTAATGCGCATGGACGGCCTCCACGGACAGCAGCGCAGCGGTGGTCATGCCTTGCCTCCGGTGATCATGTTGCCCAGATAGGCGCTGCGCACGCGCTCGTCGCTGCGGATCTCGGCGGGCAGGCCCTCGGCCAGCACACGGCCCTGCTGCATGACGGTGATGGTGTCCGATATGTCCATGACGATGCCCATGTTGTGCTCGATGAGCACCACGGTGTGCTCGTCCTTCAGCCCCTGTATCAGCCGCTTCATGTCGGCCAGGTCGTCAATGCCCATGCCCGAGGTGGGTTCGTCCAGGAAGATGGCCTTCGGCTTTGCGGCCAGCGCCATGCCCACCTCCAGCCTTCGCTGTTGGCCGTGCGACAGATTGCCCGCGGGCGTGCCGGCATGGCGCGTGAGGCCTACGCGCTCGAGCACGCTGGCCACCGTGTCGGCACACGAACGCCTGCCCACGGGCGGGCTCCAGCAGTTCAGCGCCGCACCCGGCGCCACGCCCTGCGCCGCAAGGCGCAGGTTCTCGCGCACGGGCAGGGTCAGGAACAGGCTGGTGACCTGGAACGAGCGCGCCATGCCGCGGCGCACGCGCCGGTGGTCGGGCTCGCGTGTCACGTCGTGGCCATCGAACAGGATGCGCCCGCCGCTCACCGTCTTGGTGCCGGTGAGCATGTGAAACAGCGTGGTCTTGCCCGCGCCGTTGGGGCCGATGACCGAATGCACGGTGTTCGCGCGGACCTTCAGGTCCACGCCGCCCAGGGCGACGAACTTGCCATAATGCTTGGCCACGCCCTGGGCTTCGAGCAGGACGGGGGATGTGCCGGGGGGACTCATGCCTGGCCTCCGTGGGTGTTGGCCGCAGCCGCGGGGCCGGCGGCATCCTTGCGCCGCACCAGAGCCCACAGGCTCTCGCCCAGGCCCCACAGGCCGCGCTGCAGGCCCAGGCTGACGACCATCAGCACCACGCCCAGCAGCAGCAGCCAGCGCGGCCACAGCGTGGACAGCCAGTCGCCCAGCAGGACATAGAACGCCGCGCCCAGCACCGAGGCCAGCAGGTTGCCGGTGCCGCCGATGACGGTCATGACGATGATCATCTCGCTCGTGTGGTATTCGGCATTCGACAGCGGTGCGATGCCGGTCATCATGGCGTGCAGGGCCCCGGCCAGTCCCGTGACGGCGCCCGAGATCACGAAGGCCTGCAGCTTCAGGAGGCGCAGGTCGTAGCCCACGGCGGCGGCGCGTTCCTCGTTGTCGCGCACGGCCAGCAGTGTGCGGCCGAACATCGAGTCACACACGCGCCGCAGCAGCCAGAACGCCAGCAGGAACAGCACGGCGACGAAGCCGTAGAACTGCCAGGGCGACACCAGGGGCCACAGCGTCTGGCCGGCGATGGAGAGCGACGGGCGGGGGATGTCCAGCAGCCCGTTGTCGCCACCCGTGAGGCCGGGCAGCGAATACGCGATGAAGTAGAACATCTGCGCAAACGCCAGCGTCAGCATCACGAAGTAGGTGCCGCGCTGGCGGATCGCGATCCAGCCCACGATGGCGGCGCCCACCGCACCCATGGCGATGGCCGCCAGCAGCGCCAGCGGCATGGGCAGGGGCCAGCGGGTGAGCAGCAGCGCGATGGTGTAGCTGCCCAGGCCAAAGAAAATGCCCTGGCCGAACGACAGCAGCCCCGTATAGCCCAGCAGCAGGTTGCAGCCCATGGCGGCCAGGGCGTAGATCAGCACCTCGCTGGCGAGCGAGCCCGATTGCATGAACAGCGGCATGGCCACGACGATGGCCAGCGCGAGGAGGAAATGCGAGTGCCTGCGCATGGCGGTCATCCTTTGCGGCCCAGCAGGCCATGGGGGCGCAGCAGCAGCACGGCGGCCATGGCCACATAGATCATGATGCGTGCGCCTTCGGGCCAGAGCGTGCTCATCACGCTTTGCACGATGCCGATGAGAATGCCGCCGACCAGTGCGCCACTGAAGCTGCCCAGCCCGCCGACGACGACGATGACGAAGGCCACGCCCAGTGCCTCTATGCCCATGAAGGGTTCGGCGCCGCGTATCGGCGCGGCCAGCACGCCCGCGAGCGCGGCCGTGGCAGCGCCCAGCGCAAAGACCAGGCTGAAGATGGCAAACACGTTCAGCCCCAGCAGCGACACCATCTCGGTCGATTCACTGCCCGCGCGCACGGCGCTGCCCAGGCGCGTGCCCTCCAGCACCCACCACAGCAGCAGCGCCAGCACGGCCGTGAAGCCGATCACGAACAGCCGGTACTTCGGGTAGACGAAGCTGCCCCACATGACCACGCCCTGCAGCAGATCGGGCACGGCCACGCTGTCGCCCAGCGGCCCCCATTGCAGGATCACCAGCTCCTGCACCACCAGCGCCAGGCCCACGGTGACGAGGATGTGGAACTCGTGTGGCTTGGCGTAGACATGGCGCAAGAGCAGCTTTTCCGTCAGCCAGCCGATTGCCCCCACGGCCAGGGGCGCAAGCAGCAGCGTCCACCAGAAGCTCCAGCCCCAGCGCGTCATCTGGTAGCAGAAGTACGCGCCGATCAGGTAGAACGCACCGTGCGCAAAGTTCACGAAGCGCAGCAGGCCGAAGACGATGGACAGGCCCACGGCCAACAGGAAATACAGCATGCCTATGCCGATTCCGTTGATGGTCTGCAGCAGGTAGATGCTCATACAGGGTCCGAAACGATGGGCGAAGGAGGCGGAGCGATTGGTGGCTTTGACACGCAGTGGGCTACCGTGCCGTGCCCATGAAACCGGGCGCGGCCCAACCCAGGGACGCCAAGGAAGGGCGGCCCCGCACCGAAGGTGTCGTCCCCCTCCCGCGCAGCGAGAGAGGGGGAAGCGGCAAAGCCGCTCAGGGGGAGCATTCCTCAGCCCAGCTTGCAGCCGGTCTGGTCCACGGGCAGGAAGGACTTGCCGGAGCTGATCACGTCCACATAGTCGTCCTTGTTCGTCATCTTCGCCTTGGCCTTGCCCTTGAGCAGGTAGTAGTTCTTGAGCACCTGATGGTCGCCCTTGCGCACCTCCTCGTCGCCCGTCAGGCCCTGGTACTTCATGCCCTCCAGCGCGGCGATCACGGCCTTTTGCTCCACCGATCCGGCCTTGGTGATGGCGTCGATCAGCAGCTTGGTGCAGATGTAGGAGCCCGCCAGGCTGTAGTTGGGGTTGGCCTTGAACTTGTCCTGGCAGCGCTTGACCAGGTCCAGGTTCAGCGGCGCATCCACCGTATGCCAGTACTGCGCGCCGAAGTACACGCCGTCGCACAGATCGGCGCCCAGCGACTCGAACTGCTCCAGGCCCGAGGCCCAGGCGATCAGAATGGTCATGTTCTTGTTCATGCCGAAGCTGATGGCCTGGCGCAGCGTGTCGGAGGACTGCGCGCCGAAGTTCAGCAGCAGCAGCACGTCGGGCTTGGCGGCCACGGCGTTGGTCAGGTAGCCGCTGAACTCCTTCTCGGTCAGAGAGTGGTAGCTGTTGCCCACATGCTCGATGCCCTTTTCCTTGAAGATGTTCTTGGCGGCCGACAGCAGGCCATCGCCGAATACGTATTGCGGCGTGATGGTGTACCAGCGCTTGGCCTTCGGGTTGGCCTCGACAAGCGGGCGCACGGTCTGCTCGATGGCGCCGAAGGTGGGCACAGACCAGCGGAAGGTGGCGCTGTTGCAATCCTTGCCCGTGATCTCGTCGGCACCCGCGGTGGTGATGAAGACGCCACCGACCTTCTCGGCCTCCTTGCCCATGGCCAGCGCCTCGGACGACAGGATGCCGCCCGCGAAGAAGCGCGCGCCCTTTTGCTCCGCCGCCTCCTGCACCTTGCGCACGGCCGTAGCGGGCTTGCCTTCGGTGTCGAGCAGCGTGTAGGCCAGCGGCCGGCCCAGGGCCTTGCCGTACTGCTCTATGGCCAGCTTCATGCCCAGGTCGGCGAACTTGCCGTTGGCCGCGAACGGGCCCGACATGGGCACGGGGCAGCCGAACTGGATCACGTCCTTGGACTGCGCCCAGGCACTGGACAGCAGGCCCAGGGACGAAGGCAGCGCGCCGAGCGCGGAGAGTTGCAGTAGATGGCGACGTTGCATGAAGGAGCTCCGGTGGGTGAAACACGGGGTGGATGGCCCGGGGCGGGCCCGGAAGCATGCGGCGCCGCAGCGCCGGGCAGATATGCTTCCAATCCGATTTATAGTGATAAATAGAATGATCAGGATGGGTGCAAACCCTAGCGCCCGAGCGGGCCGCGGGCACCGCATACTGCGTCGGGATTTCGATGAAGGCATATCACCATGACAAGCAGAAAGCCCGCACCGCTGGCGATCCGGCAGCTCAAACGCTCCGACCTGGTGGCGCAGGAAATCAAGCGCCTGATCACCGAGAAGAACCTGAGCCCCGGTGATCGCCTGCCGCGCGAGAGCGAGCTGCAGGTGCAGTTCCAGGTCAGCAAGGGCACGATCCGCGAGGCGCTCAAGGCACTGGAGGTGCAGGGCCTGGTGACCATCTCCACGGGGCCCACGGGTGGCGGCACCATCGCCGAGGTGCCGCTTGATCGCACGCTGCAGTTCATGCAGAACTACCTGTTTTTCCAAGAGGTGACGATAGACGACATCTACACCGTGCGCCAGATGCTCGAGCCCGAGCTGGCGGCCGGTGCCGTGGCGCACCTGACCGAGGCCGACTTCGAGGCCCTGGAGCACAGCATCGCCTGCTGCGACCCGACGCGAAGCCAGCAGGACCTGGTCACACAGCGGCGCGAGGACGTGAACTTTCACGACATCCTGGCCGCAGCCAACCCCAACCCCTTCCTGCGCTTTTCCTGCGAACTCATCAACGAGATGATTCGCCAGCTCATCGTCTTCGGCAACCGCACACCACAGACCGAACATCGGCGCTTTGGCGAGGCCAACGCGCAGATCCACCGCGAGATTCTGCAGGCTGCACGGACACGCGATGCCGAGAAGGTTCGCGCGCTGATGCAGCAACACATGCAGGACGCGGCCAGCAGCGTCAAGCGCATGAAGGGTCGCATACAGGGCCGCCTGATACTGGACGCGGACACGCTGCGCCGGCCACGGGCGGCCGCCACCCGCAAGCGGGTTTGAAGAACGACAAGCCCCTGTCGCCTTGCGGCCCAGGGGCTTTTATTGAAAATCGGCTCCGGCGCTTTGTAGTCAAGCGCCGACAGCTATTAAAACAAGAGCTTCAAGCCGTTTCGTGCAGCGCATCGCCCAGCGCGCTGACCAGGCGGTCGATCTCCGCCTCCGTGCTGACGAAGGGCGGCGCGAGCTGGATGGTGTCGCCGCCGTAGCGCACGTAAAAGCCCTTGTCCCAGCACTTCATGGCGATTTCGTAGGGCCGCTTGGCCGGCTCGCCGGGCAGGGAGGCAATGGTGAGGCCCGCGGCCAGACCGTAGTTGCGGATGTCGGCCACATTCCTGGCCCCTTTGAGGCCATGCACTGCGTTCTCGAAGTAGGGCGAGAGCGCCTTGACGCGCGCCGGCATGCCCTCCTTTTGCAGGATGTCCAGCGTGGCATTGCCCGCCGCGCAGGCCACGGGGTGGGCCGAGTAGGTGTAGCCGTGGGCAAACTCCAGCATGTACTCGGCGCCGCCCGCGGCCATGAAGGTGTCGTAGATCTCTTTGCTGGCCACGCAGCCGCCCAGCGGCTGGGCGCCGTTGGTCACCTGCTTGGCAAAGTTCATGATGTCGGGCGTGACGCCGAACACCTCGGCGCCCGTCCAGCCGCCGACGCGGCCAAAGCCGGTGATGACCTCGTCGAAGATGAGCAGGATGTTGTTCTGCGTGCAGATCTCGCGCAGGCGCTGCAGATAGCCTGCGGGTGGAATCACCACGCCGGCCGAGCCCGAGAACGGCTCGACGATGACGGCGGCGATGTTGCTCGCGTCGTGCAGGGCGATCACGTCGAGCAGTTTGTCGGCCAGCGCACGGCCGTCGGTGTCCGGCATGCCTTTGTAGAACGAGCCCACGGGCGGCTGGGTGTGGGGGATATGGTCGGCCTCCACGCCCTGGCCGAAGAGCTTGCGATTGCCCACCATGCCGCCGACCGAGATGCCGCCGAAGTTCACGCCGTGGTAGCCCTTTTCACGGCCGATCAGGCGCGTCTTGCCGGCCTGGCCCTTGGTGCGCCAGTAGGCGCGCGCCATCTTGAGCGAGGTGTCGGCCGCCTCGGAGCCCGAGCCGGTGAAGAACACATAGTCCAGGCCCGCGGGTGTCAGTTCCTTGATGCGGTTGGCCAGTTCGAACGAGGCCGGGTGGCCAAACTGAAACGCAGGGGAATAGTCCAGGTTGGCGGCGGCGCGGCCGATGGCCTCGGCCACTTCCTTGCGCCCATGGCCCAGGCCCGAGCACCACAGGCCCGACAGGCCGTCGAAGATCTTGCGCCCCTCGGCCGTGATGTAGTACGCACCCTGGGCACCCACGACCATGCGCGGGTTGGCCTTGAAGTTGCGGTTGCCGGTGAAGGGCATCCAGTGGGCATCGAGCCAGGCGGCGTCCTGGCGCACGGCTGCGGGGGTGGTGGTGTCGTCGATCACGGCAAAAGACATGGCGGGCTCCTGGATGGGGATGCGGCGATTGTTGGGCCGGGTGATAATCCGTTGAAGCAACAAATATCCACGTTCACTTGCTTTGTTATGCAAGTAAAGACCACGCCACGCTCGCGCGCCGTGCTGGGCCAGCTCTCCGACATGGATCTGCGCCTCCTGCAGGTCTTCAAGGCCGTCGTCGAGTGCGGCGGCATGGCGGCGGCCGAGCTCGAGCTCAACATCGGCACCAGCACCGTCAGCCGCCATGTGAAGGACCTGGAGACGCGCCTGGGCATGACCCTGTGCCGGCGCGGACGCGCGGGCTTTGCGCTCACGCCCGAGGGCCAGCGCGTGTACGAGGAAACGCTGCGCCTCCTGGCCTCGGTACGCGGCTTTCTCGACAGCGTGGACGACATCCACGCGCGCATGGGCGGGCAGCTGACCGTGGCCGTGTTCGACAAGACGGCCAGCAACCCCGCGGCCCATATCGATGCGGCCATTGCCGCCTTCACCACCGAGGCGCCCGATGTGCAACTGCAGCTGCATGTGGCCAGCATCAATGCCATAGAGCGCGGCGTGATCGACGGCGGCTACCAGGTGGGCGTCATCCCCGCGCACCGCAGCTCGCAAAGCCTGGTCTACACCGAGCTGTTCGGCGAGACCATGCTGCTGTACTGCGGCGCGGGCCACGCGCTGTTTGGCGCGGCCCACGGCGCGCTGGACTGGGAGGCCGTGCGCCGCCACCCGTTCGCCGGCCTGGGCTACCACTCGCCCAACATGGAGCTGTCGCACGAGGCGCGGCTCACGCGCGCCGCCACGGGCTTCGACCAGGAGTCGATTGCCACGCTGGTGCTGTCGGGGCGTTTTCTGGGCTTTCTGCCCGACCACTACGCCGAGGCCTTCGAACGCCAGGGCCGGCTGCAGGCCGTGCGGCCGGATTTGTTCCACTATCGTTGCCAATTCGTCAGCCTGGTGCGGCGCTCGCCCGCGCCCAGCCGCGCGGCGCAGTTGTTTCAGCGCTGTCTGGCGTGGGCGCATTCAAGTCAGTAAGCCATCCGGCCGATAACGGAGGGGTATGACCGCCCTCGCCGCCATCGCCCAATCCGGCCTGCAGGCCGCGCAGCTGCGCCTGTCGGGCAGCGCCCACAACGTGGCCAACCTGAACACGCCTGGCTTCACGAGCCAGCAGGTGCAGCAGCAGGCCATGCCGGCCCCGGGCGGCGTTCAGGCCCAAAGCGTCCAGGCCGCCCGGCCCGGCGTGGCGCTGGAGGCCGAGGCCGTGCAGCAAATGGCCGCCAGCTACGCCTTCAAGGCCAATGTGCTGGTGCTGCGCGTGGCCGACGAGGCGCTGGGCGCGCTGCTGGACGAGCGCGCCTGAGCCGTGCCTCGGCGCACGAGCGCGCGCTCCCAGGCCTTTTCATGGAAGAAGAACGCCACGGCCTGCACCGTGGGCTCCAGCAGGCTCAGCGTCAGCGAGGCGAGCAGATTGCCCGTGACCGCATAGGCCACCAGCGCGGCCACGCAGATGTGGATGACGTAATAGCTGCCGGTCTTGGCCAGCGTGGGCATGTGGCGTTGGGCGGCGGCGCGGATACGGGACATGATGGGCTCCTTGCGATAAGTTCATAAATGATAATGATTCTTATTTAATGCTGTCAATCACTGATGGATATTTCGCAGACAGAAGCAGGCTGGCCCGCGGGCCGCCGGGTGTGGCCGCTATGATGGTTGCCACTTTTTTGGACGCCTTACAGACCTAAACGGGAGCGCAAGCATGGCCCTCATGGACTTCATCAAGAAGCAGTTCATCGACATCCTCCAGTGGACCGAGGAGGGTGACGGAACGCTCGCCTGGCGCTTTCCCATGGAGGGCATGGAAATCCAGACCGGCGGCACCCTGGTGGTGCGCGAGTCGCAGATGGCGCTGTTCGTCAACGAGGGCCAGGTGGCCGACGTGTTCGGCCCCGGCACCTACAAGCTCACCACGCAGACCCTGCCGGTGCTGACCTATCTGAAGAACTGGGACAAGCTGTTCCAGTCGCCGTTCAAGAGCGACGTGTACTTCTTCAGCACGCGCCAGCAGATCGACCAGAAATGGGGCACACCCCAGCCCATCACCATCCGCGACGCCGAATTTGGCGCCGTGCGCCTGCGCGCGTTTGGCAACTACGCCTACCGCGTGGCGGACCCCAAGCTGTTCCACACCGAGATCTCCGGCACGCGCGCGTCCTACCCCGCGGCCGACTTGGACGGCCAGCTGCGCGGCCTGGTGCTGCAGAACATCAGCAACGCCATCGCCGGCAGTGGCGTGGCCTTTCTGGACCTGGCGGCCAACCAGCTCATGTTTGCCGACGCGCTGGCCAAGGCGCTCGCGCCCGCGTTCGAGAAGCTGGGCCTGAAGCTTGAGGCGATGACGGTGCAGAACCTGTCGCTGCCCGAGGAACTGCAAAAGGTGCTGGACCAGAAGATCGGCATGGGCATGGTGGGCGGCGACATGGGCCGGTTCATGCAGTACCAGACGGCCCAGGCCATCCCCAAGATGGCCGAAGGTGCCGGGGCCGGCGGCGGCATTGCCGGCGACGCCATGGGCCTGGGCGCGGGCGTGGCGCTGGGCCAGGTGCTGGCGCAGAACCTGCAGGCCGGGCTGCAGGGCGGTGCGGCGCAGGCGGCACCTGCGGCTGCGGCGGCCCCCGTGGGCGTGCGCCCGGACGAGGTCATGGCCACGCTGGAGAAGCTCGCTGATCTGAAGGCCAAGGGCATCCTCACGCAGGAGGAGTTCGACGCCAAGAAGGCCGAGCTGCTGAAGAAGCTGGTTTGAAATTCCTCCGGCGCAAGCAGCGATATCCGTTGATTGCACGCAAGGCCTGCAAGACCCACTGTCATCCCCGCGCAGGCGGGGATCCACTGCAATGACGAAACAACGACCTGGAAGACCCCTGGATCCCCGCCTGCGCGGGGATGA
>JAFECU010000245.1 GCA_018242005.1 Pseudomonadota bacterium
AGGTTCACTAATTTAGTAGATTCAAATATATAATGAATTCCAGATGTGTTTCTTTGTAAGGAGTCAAGCATGCAGCCTCAAGCCCGCATCCAAGCATTCTTCGACGAGCCAACCAGCACAGTGACCTATCTGGTGTGGGACCCGGCGACGCGGCAAGCTGCGGTGATCGATCCGGTTCTGGACTATGACCATCGCAGTGGCAAGGCCTCTACGGTGTCCGCGGACCGCGTGCTGGACGCTGCCCGCGCCGACGACCTGACCATCGCCTGGGTGCTGGAAACCCATGCCCACGCCGATCATCTGAGCGCCGCCCCTTATATCCGACAACGCACGAATGCGCGGGTGGCCATTGGCGAGCACATCCGCGATGTGCAGACGATCTTCCGGCCGGTCTTCAACCTTGACGATGTGTCAGGCGACGGCAGCGAGTTCGATCGTCTTCTCAAGGACGGAGAAACGCTCCAGATCGGGCAACTGACCATGGAAGTCCTGCACACGCCCGGCCATACCCCCGCTTGCGTCTCCTATCGCATCGGGGATGCGGTCTTCGTGGGCGACACGCTGTTCATGCCCGACTATGGAACGGCGCGCGCGGACTTCCCTGGAGGCAGTGCGCGGACCTTGTACCGATCCATACAGCGGCTGCTGGCGCTCCCGCCGCAGACCAGGATTTTCCTGTGCCATGACTACAAGGCCCCCGGACGCGACAGCTATGCCTGGGAAACGACCGTGGCCGAAGAGCGCGCGCGCAACGTTCATGTCCGCGAAGGGATCGACGAGGAAGCGTTCGTCGCAATGCGCCAGCAGCGCGATGCGACACTGGCGGCGCCCACACTGCTGCTGCCGTCGATCCAAGTCAACATCCGCGCCGGCCAACTGCCCCGCGCCGAGTCCAACGGCGTGCAATACCTCAAGATCCCTGTCCGGATGGCCGCATGAGGGGCGCAGCGCGACGCACGGTCCGTTGAAGCATGGCCCCTCCAGACAGACTGCAAGCCCCCAAGTCCGGACCGAGTTCGGACTTGCGGTTGGATGCAGCCTGCCTGCTCCATGCCGTCAGCCCGCTGCTGTGGCTGCCGCAGGCCGCATTGCTGGCGCTGGGCGTGGCACGGTTGCAGAGTGGCGCCGGCCTGAATGGCGTCGTGGGTCCGGCGGTGGGCATAGTACTCGCCGGCGTACTGCGCGCCTGGCTCGACGCCTGGAGCGCCGGGCGTATGTTCGATACGGCCCGCGAAAGCCTGAGCCACTGGCGCGGCCGCGCCATCGCTGCAGTTGCGGCGCGTTCTCCGCTGGATCGCGCCCGCGCGCACGCAGGTGCCGCGGCCAGCGCGCTGGCGGAACAGGCTGAGGCGATCCTGCCCTGGCAGACGCGCTACCGCGGCGCTGTCTGGCGCGTGCGCCTCATACCCGTGCTGATTCTGCTGCCCGTGGCCTGGTACTCCTGGGCAGCAGCGGCCGTACTTGTGCTGGCCGCGCCGTTGATCCCCATGTTCATGGTGATCGTGGGCTGGCGGGCCAAGTCCGCCAGCGAGGCTCAGTGGCTGCAAATGGGCAGCATGAATGCGTTCCTGCTCGATCGCCTGCGCGGCTTGCCGACGCTGCGCGCCCTCGGCAGCGTCGAGGTCACGGCGCGCCGCCTGCGGGCCAGCGCCGAGGACCTGCGCCAGCGCACCATGCGCGTACTGCGCATCGCATTTCTTTCTTCGGCGGTGCTGGAGCTTTTCGCGGCGCTGGGCGTCGCCATGGTCGCCGCCTACGTCGGGTTCCATCTGCTGGGGCATCTGGATTTCGGCGCCTGGGGTCGGCGTCTCAGTCTCGCCGAGGGCCTCTTCATCCTGTTGCTGGCACCCGCCTTCTTCGAGCCCTTGCGGGAATTGGCATCCGTCTGGCATGACCGCGCTTCCGGCATGGCGGCAATGGATGCCTTGGACCGGCTCAATGCAGACGGGTTGCCATTGCCGGACGACGAGACGTCGGATCAGCCCAGGCAGGAAGCCCAGGCAGGGAACTCGGATGAAGACGGCAAGCGAGTTCGTCCGCCCCGCGTCAAGGTTCAGGACCTGGCATTCGCGTTCTCTGGCGAGACACCGGTTTTCAGGGACTTTGCGCTGGACGTAAAGCCCGGTGAGCACGTCGCCCTGATGGGTGGCAGCGGGGCGGGAAAGACCATCCTAATGTCGCTGCTGGCCGGATTGCTGCCCGCTTCGGCAGGCCGTATCGAGATCGCCGGCACTGCGTTGACCGCCGAATCCGCACGCGCGTTGCGCGGACGCATGGCCTGGATGGGGCAGCGGCCCCACGTGTTTTCTGGGTCGGTCCGACACAACGTCGCCCTCGGTCGAGCGGGCGTAAGAGATCAGCAAGTGCACCGCGCGATCCAGTGGGCACAGCTCGACAAGGTGGCTCAGGCCCGTCCGGGGACGTCGCTCGGAGAAGGCGGGACAGGCCTGTCGGGGGGCGAAGCCGCGCGTCTGGCGCTGGCTCGGCTGGCCGCCGCACCGCGCGCCGATCTGCTACTGGCAGACGAGCCTACCGCGCATTTGGACACCGAAACCGCCGAGCAGGTCATCGAATCCCTGGTGGCCCTGGCCCAGGGGCGCACCCTGATCGTGGCCACCCACGACCCGGCGCTCGCCGCGCGCATGGACCGCATCGTGCACCTGTCGGCACCGGTCGATGCCGCGCAGCCCATCCCGGGAGGATGGCATGGCGCGTAGAACCGCCCCGGCATCGATACTGCTGCCTGCTCTGCGGGCCGTGCTCGCAGCATCTTCCCGTCGCATGATCCTGGGCGCTGCGCTCGCAGCGCTGACCGTCCTCGCGGGCATGGGGCTGCTCGGCCTGTCGGGGTGGTTCATCGCCGCCACGGCCATCGCTGGACTGCAGGTGATCAGCGCCCTGACATTCGATGTCTTCATGCCTTCGGCCGGCATTCGCCTGCTGGCGCTGGGGCGCACCGCCGCCCGCTATGGCGAGCGGCTGATCACGCACGACGCCACGCTGGCCGCGCTGGCGCACCTGCGCGAGCGTCTCTTCCGGGGGTGGGCGGCTGCTCAGGACATCCGCGATCTGTTGCGCCGCCCGGCCCGGGCGCTGTTTCGCCTGACCAGCGACCTCGACGCTCTGGAATCCCTTTATCTGCGTCTGCTGGTGCCGGCCTGCGCGGCCCTGGGCGCCGCCGTTCTCGCTGCCTTGGTGATCGGCGTCATGGCCCCTTGGCTCGGCATCGCGCTGGGCGTCTGGCTGCTGGCCGTCGGCGTGGCCGTGACCGCGGGACTGTCGCTTCGGGCACGGCCGCCCGCCGTGCGCCGCGCGTTGATCACCGAGCGCCTGCGCGCGCAGGCTGTCGACCTGGTATCGGGCCAAACGGAACTGGTCATGGCCGGCCGTCTGGCAAGCCACTGCGAGGCGCTGCAACAGACAGACCGTCGTCTCGCGCGTGCAGACCGGCATCTGCACCGCTTGGACGTGGCGGCTGGCGCGGTCTATGGTGTGGCCGGCAGCCTTACGTTGGCGCTCGTGCTGCTAGGCGTGGGCATCCTGGCTGACCACGGGCGGATCGGAACCGCAGGCGCAGCGCTGGCCTTGCTGATCGCGTTGAGCGCCATGGAGCCCTTCGCTGCGCTGCGGCGGGGCGCCGTAGAGGCTGGCCGCACGTGGCTGGCGGCGCGGCGACTGTCGCCGCATTGTGGCGGCGATACCCAACAAACGATCCGGCCCGCCGAGCCACCCGAGCCACCCGAGCCGGGGCATGCGCTCAGCCTGCGCCAGGTATCCGCGCGCTACCCGGACAGTCCCGTGGACGCCCTGCAGTCCGTCTCCCTGACCCTGGCGCCCGGAGAACGTATCGCCGTGATCGGCCCCAGCGGCGCGGGCAAATCGACGCTGATGGCCTTGGCCGCAGGTGAGCTGGTGCCGCGCGAGGGCACCATCCGATCACTGCCTCACGCCTGGCTGAGCCAACGCACCGATCTTTTCCAGGACAGCCTGCGCGACAACCTGCGGTTGGCCCAAGCCGATGCCGACGACGACACCCTCTGGCGTGCGCTCGGATCGGCAGGCCTAGCGTCGGACGTGCGCGCCCTGCACGCCGGCCTGGACACCCGCCTCGGAGAAGGCGGGCTGGGACTGTCGGGCGGACAGGCGCGGCGCCTTGCCCTCGCTCGTCTGCTGCTTCAACCCCACACCTTGTGGTTGCTCGACGAGCCCACCGAAGGACTGGACGCGCCCACTGCCGCCGACGTGCTGGCGACGCTGCACACGCTGGGCTCCGGGCGGGCGTGGCTGCTCGCCACGCACCTGCGGCGCGAAGCCGTGCTTGCGGACCGCCTGGTGCTGTTGCGCGGCGGTCGCATCGAAGCCGAATTCCCGCGCGGCAGTCCGGGCTTTGACGCTGCATTGGCTGCCCTGCGGCCCGACTGATCCCTTCAAGCACACAAGATTCACATCGATAGAGGAACCCACCATGGACTTTGACATCGTCAGCCTGTCGCGATTGCAGTTCGCGATCACGGCGCTCTACCACTTTCTTTTCGTACCGCTGACGCTGGGCCTGTCCATCGTGATCGCCATCATGGAAACGGTCTACGTGATGACGGGCCGGACCATCTGGCGCGACATGACCAAGTTTTGGGGCGTGCTGTTCGGCATCAACTTCGCCATGGGCGTGGCCACCGGCATCGTGATGGAGTTCCAGTTCGGCATGAACTGGAGCTACTACAGCCACTACGTGGGCGACATCTTCGGAGCGCCGCTCGCCTTGGAGGGGCTGATGGCCTTCTTCCTGGAAGCGACCTTCGTCGGTCTGTTCTTCTTCGGCTGGGACCGGCTTTCCAAGGTGAAGCACCTGGTCGTGACTTGGTGCGTGGCGCTGGGATCGAACTTCTCGGCGCTATGGATTCTGATCGCCAACGGCTGGATGCAGAACCCCGTGGGCTCGCAGTTCAATCCGCAGACCATGCGCATGGAGATGACGGACTTCTTCGCCGTGCTGACCAACCCGGTGGCGCAGGCCAAGTTCGTGCACACCGTCTCGGCCGGCTACGTGACGGCCGCCATCTTCGTGCTCGGGATTTCGGCCTGGTACGTTCTCAAGGGACGGCACCTGCAGCTCGCCAAGCGCTCCATGACGGTCGCGGCATCGTTCGGCCTGGCTTCCGCGCTGTCGGTGGTGGTGCTGGGCGACGAGAGCGGCTACCTGTCCACCGAGCACCAGAAGATGAAGCTGGCCGCCATCGAAGCGATGTGGAAGACCGAGCCCGCGCCGGCCGCGTTCACCGCCTTCGGCTTTCCCGATCAGGCGGCGCGCGAGACGCACTATGCGGTGCACATCCCCTGGGCCATGGGACTGATCGGCACACGTTCGCTGACCACCGAGATTCCCGGCATCGACGAGCTGGTCGCGCGTGCCGAGACGCACATCCGGGACGGCATCGTGGCATACGACGCCCTGCAGCAGATCCGCGCCGTGAAGGGTGGCGCGGACGTCCCCCCGCAGGTGCAGGCCGCTTTCGAGGAGCATGGGCATACGCTGGGCTACGCGCTGCTGCTCAAACGCTACGTGGACGACCCCCGCCAGGCCACGCCGCAACAGATATCCCAGGCTGCATGGGACACCGTTCCACGGGTGGCGCCGCTGTTCTGGGCGTTCCGGCTGATGGTCGGCCTGGGCTTCTTCTTCATCCTGCTTACCGCCGTGTTCTTCTGGTTGTCGGCGCGGCGCAAACTGGATGCGCACCGATGGCTGCTCAAGGTCGCCGTGTGGTCCATCCCCTTGCCCTGGATCGCCGCTGAACTCGGCTGGATCGTGGCCGAAGTGGGGCGTCAGCCCTGGGTCATCGAAGGCGTTCTGCCGACGGCCGTGGCCGTCTCGAACTTGGGCGCATCGACCGTGCTGCTCACGATCGCTGGCTTCGTCGCGATCTACACCGTCCTGCTCGTCATCGAGATGAAGCTGATGCTCAAGGCGATCCGCAAAGGCCCCGATGACCATGCGCCGGCCCGCGTCGAAGGTCGGCCCGCCGCTTCGGCCGACCTGGCGCCTGCGCAGTAACACCCCAAGGAGAAACGAACATGATCCTGCACGAACTGATCTCCTACGATGTCCTGCGCCTGATCTGGTGGGCGCTGCTGGGGGTACTGTTGATCGGCTTTGCCCTCACCGATGGTTTCGATCTGGGCACAGGAACACTGCTGCCTTTCGTGGCGCGCAGCGACATCGAGCGCCGTGTCGTCATCAACACCATCGGCCCGGTCTGGGAAGGTAACCAGGTCTGGCTGATCCTCGGCGGGGGGGCCATCTTCGCGGCCTGGCCGCAGCTCTACGCGGTGTCGTTCTCGGGCTTCTACCTGGCGATGTTCGCGATCCTCGTCGCGCTGATCCTGCGGCCGGTGGCCTTCAAGTTCCGCAGCAAGCGCGAGGAACCTGCATGGCGCAGCCGATGGGACTGGGCCTTGTTCGTAGGCGGCTTCGTGCCCGCACTGATCTTCGGCGTGGCGATGGGCAACGTGCTGCAGGGCGTGCCGTTTCGCATCGAGGACGACATGCAGATCTTCTACGACGGCTCGTTCTTCGGGCTGCTCAACCCTTATGCCTTGCTCGCCGGCCTGGTTTCGGTCGCGATGCTGGTCATGCACGGCGCCGCCTGGCTGCAGCTCAAGACGTCGGGCACCGTGGCCGAACGCGCGCGCCGTTTCGGGATCGTGGCGGCGCTTCTCACAACGGTGCTGTATGCCGTGGCGGGCGTGCTGCTGGCCTACTTCGTGACAGGGTATGCGATCACAAGCAGCATCGACGCTTCAGGCGCCTCGAACCCTCTGTTGAAGAACGCCGTGGCGCAGGGCGGCGCGTGGTTCGCCAACTACGCCACCCATCCCGCACTGTGGGTGGTGCCGGCGCTGGGTCTGGCCGGGCCGGTGATCGCGGCGCTCTGTCTGGCCATGCGCCGGCCGCTGGCTGCGCTGCTCGCTGGCGGCGTCGGCATCGCGGGCATCGTCGCCAGCGTGGGCGTGTCCATGTTCCCCTTCATCCTGCCCTCGTCGGTCAACCCGTCGGTGAGCCTGACTGTCTGGGACTCGTCGTCGAGTCACCTGACGCTGTTCATCATGCTCGTTTCGACGGTCATCTTCATGCCCATCATCCTGGCGTACACCAGTTGGGTGTTCTCGGTCCTGCGCGGCAAGGTCGACCCCGAGGCCATCCAGGATGGCAAGGGCCATGCGTACTGACTCACGCACACCATCATTCATAGGACATTGACCATGTGGTATTTCGCCTGGATTCTCGGCTTGCCCCTGGCAGCCGCCTTCGCCGTTCTCAATGCAATGTGGTTCGAGTTGATGGAGGACGAAGCGGTCCGGCGCGACCGCCTCGATCCCAAGGAATCTTGAACCGGGCTACGTGCCCGTCACGACACGAGCCCATGACAAGTTCCATCACGGCGACACCAGTAAATGCAGCCAACACCGCAGATGCCCAACGCAATGTTTGGCTGCTGGTAGCCGCCCAATCCCTGGGCGGTGCCGCGCCGCCCATCATCATTTCGCTGGGCGGCATCGTCGGGCAGATGCTCGCCAGCGATCCCACGCTGGCGACGTTGCCTGTCAGCCTTTATCAACTGGGGCTTGCGCTATCGACCATTCCCGCAGCAATGCTCATGCGCCGCCTGGGCCGGCGCGCGGCCTACGTGCTGGGCGCGTTGCTGGGCAGCGTCTCCGGACTGATCGCCACCTACGGTGTAGTGCAAGGCGACTTCGCTACCTTCTGCGTGGGCACCGCTATGGCCGGTTTCTATGGTGCTTGCGTGCAGAGCTACCGCTTCGCCGCCACCGACGCGGTGGAGCCATCGCAACGGGCGAAGGCCATCTCGCGCATCATGGTGGGCGGCCTGGTTGCCGCCGTCATCGGCCCACAGGTCGTCATCTGGACGCGAGATGCTTGGCCCATGGCGCCGTTCGCCGGCAGCTTTCTCGGCCAGGCCGGCCTGGCCTTGCTGGCCTTGCCACTGCTAT
>JAFECU010000246.1 GCA_018242005.1 Pseudomonadota bacterium
ACCAGCGGGCGGTGCCTGGCACGCACCATTTCGTGCGTTTCGTAGCAGTAGAACTCCATGCGGTCGAGTTCGCGCAGCAGGTCGTTGGGAAACTCGATGTCGGCCTTGTCGATCTCGTCGATCAGGAGCGCCACGGGCTCATCGGCCGTGGACGCCTGCCACAGCACGCCACGGACGATGTAGTTGTGGATGTCCTTCACGCGCTCGTCGCCCAGCTGGCTGTCGCGAAGGCGGCTCACCGCGTCGTACTCGTACAGGCCCTGCTGCGCCTTGGTGGTCGATTTGACATGCCACTGCAGCAGGGGCATGTTCAGCGCCTGCGCGACCTCCTCGGCCAGCATGGTCTTGCCCGTGCCGGGCTCGCCCTTGACGAGCAGCGGGCGCTGCAGCTTGATGGCGGCGTTGACGGCCAGCATCAGGTCTTGCGTGGCAACGTAATTCTGTGAACCTTGGAACTTCATGGGCCTTGCAGTAGGGAAATCGTTGATGAAAAGGCTTGACAGGCGCTGCCTATAATCGTTTTCGAAAATGACGGCGGAGACAACCAATCGATCGATTGTGCGCGCAAAATGAAAAAGACACTGACCACTTTATTCGGCCTGTCCGTCGCCTGTGCGACCGGCATGCTCCACGCCGAGGACGTCAAGGGCGATGCCAAGGCCGGCGCCGGCAAGATCGCCATGTGCATAGGCTGCCATGGCATACCGGGCTACCAGTCCAGCTTTCCGCAGGTGCACAAGGTGCCCAAGATCGGGGGGCAGGGCGCCAAGTACATCGAGTCGGCGCTCAACGCCTACAAGAAGGGTGAGCGCAAGTTCCCCAGCATGCGCGCCATTGCCGACACGCTGAGCGAGCAGGACATCGCCGACGTGGCCGCCTACTATGCCGAGCAGGGCACGCAGGCCGAGCCGCCTGGCAAGCCCACCGTGGAACCCGACGCCCAGGTGGCGCAGCTGCTGCAAAAGGGCGCCTGCGTGTCCTGCCACGGCGAAAACTTTGCCAAGCCCATAGACCCGTCCTACCCCAAGATCGCGGGCCAGTACGCCGACTATCTGTTCGTGGCGCTCAAGCAGTACAAGAACGACCAGGGCGCCTATGTGGGCCGCTCCAATGCCATCATGGGAGGCATTGCAAAGCAGTTCACCAACGCCGAACTCAAGGCACTGGCCGGCTATGTGAGCTCGCTGCCGGACGACTTGCGGGTGGTGACCGAGGCGCGCTTCCGCTGACCAACATCCTCCCCCCGCGCCTGGCGCGCAAGTGCAACCCGCGGGCCGCCGCGGGTTTGCTTTTTCTAGTCGCGCGTGGCGCGCCGCTGCACGCAGGCGACATAGGCATCGCCGTCGGGCGGGCGCCCTGAGCGCTGGGACTCCCAGAGCATCTGCCCCAGGCATTCCATGGCCGCGTGGTGCGCGTCGTGCAGGGAGTCCAGGCGGCGGCTGAGCAGCTCCACCGCCTGGCGTATGCCGCGCGGCTGGTCGATGCTGCACTGCTCGCTGATCGACAAATGCATGGACAGGTGCAGAAAGGGATTGGTGCGCGTGGGCGTCTCGTCGTAGTTGCGCGCCAGCGCCGCATCGACGTCGGCCAGCTCGGCGTGGTACTCGGGGTGCTCGGCGATCCACAGGCCGGCCAGGGTCTCTATGGCCTCCATGGGCTGGCCGGCCTGCTGCTTGGCGTGTACGGCGCAGAAGAATTTGCGCACGTCGGCTTGGGTGGGTTGGAACATGGGGCCCAAGCTTAGCGCGTGCGCAGCAGGCGCGAGATGGTCTCCGCCGTCTGAAGCAGCTCGGGCAGCAGCTCATCGCGCAGCATGGTGGTGCTGGTGCGGTTGGCCTGGCCGCTGATGTTGAGGGCCGCCACCACGGCGCCACTGCGGTTCTTGAGCGGCGCGGCGACCGAGATCAACCCTTCCTCGAGCTCCTGGTCCACCAGGCACCAGCCCTGTTCGCGCGCCCGGGCGATGCGCGCGAGCAGCGTCTCGTCGTCCAGCACCGTGTGGCGCGTGAAGGGCTCGCGCGGCAGGCGGGCCAGGCGCGCGCGCAGCTCGTTCTCGGGCAGGGCGGCCAGCAGCACGCGGCCCATCGAGGTCCAGAACGCCGGCAGGCGCGAGCCCACGGCCAGGTTGGTGCTCATGATCTTGTGCGTGTGCACGCGCAGCACGTAGACCACGTCCAGCCCGTCGAGCACTGCGGCCGAGCAGGACTCGTGCACGCGGTCGGTCAGCGCCTCCATGAGCGGCTCGGCCAGGTCCCAGATGGGCATGGAGCTCAGGTAGGCAAAGCCCAGGTCAAGGATGCGCGGCGTGAGGCGGAACAGCCGGCCGTCGCTCTCCAGATAGCCCAGGGCCTGCAGCGTGAGCAGGATGCGCCGGGCCCCGGCGCGCGTGAGGCCGGTGCGCGCGGCCACCTCGCTCAGGGTCTGCTGCGGCGCGCTGGCGCTGAAGGATCGGATCACCTCCAGCCCGCGCGCAAACGACTGCACATAGCTGTCGCCGGGCTTGTGGGAATTACTGAGGGGTGGGGGGGTGTCATTCATGGCGATTTGTCCTAAAATTCATTATACGAACATTTGTTCTATATACGAACATCGCCGGCCGCCAGATGGCCGGTTTTTCTTCAGGAGACAAGGCAGCACATGATCAACAAGATTGCAGACTCGGTCGCAGAGGCCCTGGCGGGCGTGCAGGACGGCGCCACGGTGCTGATTGGCGGCTTTGGCACCTCGGGCAACCCGATCGAGTTGATCGACGGCCTCATCGCCCAGGGCGCGCGCGATCTCACCGTGGTCAACAACAACGCCGGCAATGGCGACAGTGGCCTGGCGGCGCTGCTCAAGAGTGGCCAGGTGCGCAAGATCATCTGCAGCTTTCCGCGCCAGGTCGACAGCTGGGTGTTCGACGAGCTTTACCGCAGCGGCAAGATCGAGCTCGAACTCGTGCCCCAGGGCAATCTGGCCGAACGCATGCGCGCCGCCGGCGCCGGCATAGGCGCCTTCTTCTGCCCCACGGGCTATGGCACCGAGCTTGCCAAGGGCAAGGAGACGCGCGAGATCAACGGCCGCCACTACGTGCTGGAGTACCCCATCCACGGCGACGTGGCCCTGGTCAAGGCCGAGCGCGGCGACCGCTGGGGCAACCTGAGCTACCGCATGTCGGCGCGCAACTTCGGCCCCGTGTGCGCCATGGCCGCCAAGTACACCGTGGCCACGGTGCACGAACTGGTCGAACTCGGCGAGATGGACCCCGAGGCCGTGGTCACGCCCGGCATCTTCGTGAGCCGTGTGGTGAAGGTGCCGCGCGTCGCCACCCAGGCCGGCGGCATCAGGCAATAGAACGGCATCAGCGCAGGAGATACAAGCGTGAATAGCTATCAAAAACGAAGTAAAACCGAACTGGCCGCACGCGTGGCCCAGGACATATTCGACGGCGCCTACGTCAACCTGGGCATAGGCCAGCCCACCCTGGTGGCCAACCACCTGCCGGCCGGGCGCGAGGTGGTGCTGCACTCCGAGAACGGCATCCTGGGCATGGGCCCCGCGCCCGCCGCGGGCCAGGAGGATTACGACCTGACCAACGCCGGCAAGCAGCCCGTGACGCTGCTGCCCGGCGGCAGCTTCTTTCACCATGCCGACAGCTTCGCCATGATGCGCGGCGGCCATCTGGACATCTGCGTGCTCGGCGCCTTCCAGGTGAGTGCCACGGGCGACCTGGCCAATTGGAGCACGGGCGAGGCCGGTGCCATTCCCGCCGTGGGCGGCGCCATGGATCTGGCCGTGGGCGCCAAGTCCACCTGGGTGATGATGGACCTGCTGACCAAGGCCGGCGAATGCAAGGTGGTCAAAAAATGCAGCTACCCGCTCACGGGACTGGCCTGCGTCAAACGCATCTACACCGACCTGTGCACGCTCGAATGCACGCCCGACGGCCTGGTTCTCATTGACACCGTGCCGGGGCTGACCCATGCTGAGCTCGAAGGCATCGTTGGTCTGCCGATTCGGCAATAGACATCAAATCGGGCTCCAGCGCTCATACATAAAGCGCTGGCAGCTCACTTTTTTGCAATCCATCCAAGGAGACACCATGACCCAAGCCTTTATCTGCGACGCCATTCGCACCCCCTTCGGTCGCTATGGCGGCGCCCTGAGCAGCGTGCGCACCGATGACCTGGGGGCCGTGCCCATCAAGGCGCTCATGGAGCGCAACCCCGGCGTGGACTGGAAGATGGTGAACGATGTGCTCTACGGCTGCGCCAACCAGGCCGGCGAGGACAACCGCAACGTCGCGCGCATGTCGGCCCTGCTCGCGGGCCTGCCGATTTCCGTGCCCGGCGCCACCATCAACCGCCTGTGCGGCTCGGGCCTGGACGCCGTGGGCAGCGCGGCGCGCGCCATCAAGGCGGGCGAAGCCAGGCTGATGATCGCCGGCGGAGTGGAAAGCATGAGCCGTGCGCCCTTCGTCATGCCCAAGGCGGAATCTGCCTTCAGCCGCAGCAATGCGGTGTACGACACCACGATTGGCTGGCGCTTCGTCAACAGGCTCATGAAGCAGCACTACGGTGTGGACTCCATGCCCGAGACGGCCGAGAACGTGGCCGACGACTTCCAGATCGAGCGCGAGGCCCAGGACCGCATGGCCCTGGCCAGCCAGCAAAAGGCCGCCGCCGCCATCGCCGCCGGCCATCTGGCGCGCGAGATCGTGCCCGTGTCCATTGCGCAGAAGAAGGGCGACCCCATCGTCGTGAGCCAGGACGAGCACCCGCGCGCCACCACACTGGAGGCGCTCGCCAGGCTCAAGGGCGTGGTGCGGCCCGACGGCAGCGTCACGGCCGGCAACGCCAGCGGCGTCAACGACGGCGCCTGCGCCCTGTTGCTGGCCAATGAAGAGGCCGCCAAGCAATACGGCCTGACGCCGCGCGCCCGCGTGCTCGGCATGGCCACGGCCGGCGTGGCGCCGCGCATCATGGGCTTTGGGCCCGCGCCGGCCGTGCGCAAGGTGCTGCAGCTCACTGGCCTG
>JAFECU010000247.1 GCA_018242005.1 Pseudomonadota bacterium
CGCACTCTTGAAGAGTACAACGCAATGGCATCGAAGCTGGACAACATCGAGCCAGCCTTTCCGCCGCTGCCCGACCTAGTTGATCAGGCTACACCGGCAAGGCCACCCAAGGCCATGGACTTGCACGAGCTGGCTGAGCACAAATTCAAGGAGCGCACGCCATTGCTGGGCAACTTGCTGCACTCGCAAGACCTAGCCATGGTGCACGCTGGGCGCGGCATCGGTAAAACGCACTGGGCGCTGTCCGTGGCCTTTGCCGTAGCGACTGGTGGAACATTCCTTCGGTGGACTGCACTCAACGCCCGCAAGGTTCTATATCTTGATGGTGAGCTGCCAGGGCAAGTTATGCAAAAACGCCTTGCCATGCACCTACCAGACCGGGAGCCGCAACCCGGCTATTTCCGCACCTTCACGCCCGACCTACTCGATAGTGAAACGCTGCTGCCTGACCTTGCTACAGCAGCAGGGCAAGCAGCCATCAACAGCATGATCGAGGATGACACCGCCCTGGTTGTTTTGGACAACCTGAGCGCCTGGGCAAGAAGTGGTGGGCGCGAGAACGACGCGGAATCATGGGCACCAATAGCGGCATGGCTGCTGGGACTGCGCCGCCGTGGCATCGCCGTCTTACTTGTGCACCACTCGGGCAAAGGCGGTGAGCAGCGCGGAACCAGCAAGAAGGAGGACTTACTGGACGTGGTGCTAAAGCTGGCCCGCCCATCCGACTACGACCCGAAGGATGGTTCCGTCTTTGTGATGGAGTTCACCAAAGCCCGCAACCTGATCGGTGAAGACGCCGAAAGCCTGGAGCTAGCGCTCAAAGTGAACGAGAGCACCAAGCGGGCAACATGGGCATGGAAGACGGCCACCGAAGGAACATTCTCCCGCGTGGTGGCCCTGGCAAATGACGGCCTGAAACAGCATGAAATTGCCGAGGAACTGGGCATCAACAAATCCAACGTGAGCCGCGCCATGAAGAAGGCCCGCGAGCTTGGATTGATCTCCAAACAGCCGGACGACAAAAGTTGCGTTGTTGCGCGTACTAAGGCAACGCAACCGCGCAACTTTTACGAATCGACCGAAATTGAAGACGTAGAGGAGGTTTCGTTATGAGCCTCCGACAGTCTCTGCTAGAGGCCATCGGGGAAAGTTGTGCAGTTGCGTGTACTAGGGCAACGCAACAACGCAACTTTTCCGAAGACCCCACTTTGAACGCCCTGCTGGAAGCTGCCATGCGCGCCGCCGCCCACTGGAATGACAACCCAGAGGACTGGCGCCAGCAGTGCATGGAGGTGCCGCCGCACCAGCGGCAAGACCTGCTAGACCACCTCCAGCGCGAATACCCCAAGCGCTAACCCCCCCACCCGCCCCGAGCGGGTTTTTTTACGCCTACTCCTTGATTTCACATGGCGAAATGTGATAATA
>JAFECU010000248.1 GCA_018242005.1 Pseudomonadota bacterium
GCAGCTCGCTTTCCAGCAGGCTTTTCGAGTCGCCCACGCCGCCCAGGCCCATGTGGCCGATGTAGGGCTCGCTGGTGACGAAGGTCAGCGGCACCTTGTGGCGCAGCTTGCGGCGTTGCAGGTCTTTGTTGAAGATGAAGGCGAACTCATAGGCGGGGCCGAAGCAGGACGCGCCCGGCATGGCGCCGATGACGGCGGGGCCCGGGTCCTGCACAAAGGCCTGGTAGTCGGCCCAGGCCTTCTCGGCATGGTCCACGGTGCAGATCGACTGCGTGTGGCCCCCGATAGGGCCGGCGCCCGGCACCTCGTCGAAGGATAGCTTGGGGCCGGTGGTGATGATGAGATAGTCATAGTCCACGCGGCTGCCGTCCGCCAGCTCCAGGGCATTGCCCTCGGCGTCGATTCGCTCCACGCGCTGGGCCACGAAGCCTATGCCCTTTTTGGTCAGACTGGGCGCTATGGGCAGGGTGACGTCCTTGCGTTCGCGCCAGCCCACGGCCACCCAGGGGTTGGAGGGCACGAACTGGAAGTAGTCCACCCCATTCACCACGGTGATGCGGTGTGTCTCGTCCAACGTTGCGCGCAGCTCATAGGCCGCAGGCATGCCGCCCGTGCCTGCGCCAAGAATCACGATATGGGCCATGGTCGTCTCCTCTTCGGTGGTGGTAATGGATCTCAGGGTGCCAATGCCTGGCCGGCCTGGCGCAGCACGGTTTCGTCGAGCTGCCCGGCCAGCTGCGCCAGCTGCAGCCGGTGCAGCAGCAGCGCGCTTCGTGCCTGGGCCAGTGCCAGGCGCGTGCTGGCGCTGTCGTTGTCGGCATGCAGCATGTCGAGCAGCGTGCGGTGGCCAACCTCGTAGCCGGTGTGCGTGGCGTCCCGGCGCAATTGGGCGGCGGCCAGCGCCTCCTGCAGCGCCTGCACGCGCTGGGCGCCGGCCTGCAGGCCCAGCCAGGCGGCGTGCACCTGGCGCGCCACCTGTTCGCGCGTGGCGTCCAACTGGGCCTGGGCCTGGTTCCACCGGGCCAGGCTTTCCTCTTCCTTGGCCGTGCGATAGCCGCCCGTGTACAGCGGCACGGTGAGCTGCACGCCGAGCATGGCGTTGGTGTCCTTGTTGCGCGCACCGCCGCCAAAGTCGCCGCTGCCGGAGAGCCGGTTCTGCGCAGCCTGCGCGACCAGCTCCACGCGGGCGCTGGCGGCGGCGCGGTATCGGTCGGCGTCCAGGCGCGCAACCTCGGCGGCCAGCTGCTGCAGCCGTATGCCGGGGTTGCCGGCATCGGCCTGCTCCTGCCAGACGGACAGCGCCTGTGGGTCGCGTGACAGCGCCTGCGTGGTGGCGGGTAGGCGCGCGTCCAGGCCGGACTCGGGCAGGCCGGTGGCGTCGGCGAGCTGTCGGCGCTTGATGTCCAGGTCGGCCTGCGCGGCCAGGCGCTGGGCCTCCAGGGTGGCGCGCTGGGCACGCGCCTCGTGCACGGCGGTGATGGGGGCTGCGCCTATGTCGAAGCGTTCCTGCGCCTCGGTGGCGGCCTTCTGCACGGCGTCGAGCTGGCCGTTGAGCACGCGCAGCTGCTCCTGCGCCACGGCCAGGTCCAGGTAGCGCTGTGCGGTGCGCAGCATGGCGGCCTGCTGCGCGGCCTGCCACTGCCAGTCGCCCATGTCAGCCTGGCGCTGCAATTGCTGCTGCTGGGCGCGGCGCTCAGGGTTGTAGAGGGGCTGGCTGGCCTGCAGCGCGATGCGCGTGGCCGTACCGCCATGCACCGAGGTGCTGAAGCCCACGTCGTTGCTCTGGCCCATGCCGGGCGCGGAGAAATGCGCGCCGCGCATCTCGGTGTCGCTGCTGGCCACGCCAGCCGATGCCGTCATGGACACGCCAGGACGCCACAGCGCCACCGCCTGGTCGCGCTGCGGCTGCGCGGCACCATGGGCGGCACGGGCCACGGCCAGCTCACGGTCGTGCTGCCAGGCGGCCTGCCAGGCCTCGATGAGGTCGGTGGCGTGGGCGGCAGGGGCCAGGGCCATGGCCACGGCCAGTGGCGCCCAGCCCCATCTGGAGCTTTTTAGAAGAAATATGGGCTTGGCACCTGTAGATAAAGCGCGGACAGCTATATCTTTGATAGTCATTGCGCCGCTCCTTCGCCGCGCACCACATTCACGCGGTGGCGGTAGGCCATGAAGTACAGGACAGGGATGACCACGAGCGTGAGCACCGTGGAGACGGCGATGCCGAAGATCAGCGAGATCGCCAGGCCGTTGAAGATCGGGTCGTCCAGGATGAAGAAGGCGCCGAGCATGGCCGCCAGGCCCGTGAGCATGATGGGCTGGGCGCGCGTGATGGCCGACTGCACGACGGCCTCCTTGAACTCCATGCCGGCCTGCACCTGCAGCCGTATGAAGTCCACCAGCAGGATGGAGTTGCGCACGATGATGCCGGCCAGCGCAATCATGCCGATCATGCTGGTGGCCGTGTACTGCGCGCCCAGCAGGGCGTGGCCCGGCATGACGCCGATGATGGTGAGCGGTATCGGCGCCATGATGATGAGCGGCGTCAGATACGAGCCGAAATGCGCCACCACCAGCAGGTAGATCAGGATCAGGCCCACGCCATAGGCGGCGCCCATGTCGCGGAAGGTCTCGTAGGTGATCTGCCATTCGCCGTCCCACTTGAGGCTGTAGCCGCGGTAGGGGTCGCTGGGCAGGCTGATGAAGTATTCGTCGATCTTTCCGCCATCGGGCGCCGTGATGCCGGCAATGGCCGAGCGTGCGGCAAACATGCCGTAGAGCGGGCTGTCGACCTTGCCCGCCATGTCGGCCACCACCAGGTTCACGGGCAGCAGGTCCTTGTGGTAGATGGGCTGCTCACGCAGGCTGTCGGTCACGGTGACCAGCTCGCGTATCGCCACCGTGCCGCCGCCCGCGGTGCGCACGGGCAGCTGCAGGAGCTGGTCCAGGCTGCCCTGCTGCTCGGCCGGCAGCTGCAGCAGCACGGGCGTGGGGTATTTGCTCGCGTCGCGCAGCCAGGTCACGTTCTCGCCGGACAGGCCCGCGTGCAGGGCGGAGACGATTGCCGCCTGCGGCACGCCCATGAGCGCGGCCTTGCGCCGCTCCACGAGCACGAGCTTTCTGGGCGCGGCGGCAATGGCGCTGTCGTCCAGGTCCACGATGCCAGCAGTTTTTTGTAGCGCCTCGCGCACGTCCCGCGCCACCTTGCGCCGTCCATCGGCATCAGGGCCATAGATTTCGGCAACGATGGGGGAGAGCACCGGCGGGCCGGGCGGAACCTCCACCACCTTCACGTTGGCGCCCAGCCTGCGGCCTATGTCCTGCAGGGCAGGGCGCACGCGCATGGCGATGGCGTGGCTCTGGTCCTTGCGCTCGTGCTTGTCCTTGAGGTTGACCTGGATGTCGCCCACCTCGCCGCCGCTCCTGAGGTCGTACTGGCGCACCAGGCCGTTGAAGTTGATGGGCCCGGCCGTGCCGGCGTAGGCCTGGTAGTCGGTGACCTCGGGCACGGTGGCCAGCTGCGCGCCCAGCTCGTGCAGCACGGCGGCCGTGCGCTCGGGCGGCGTGCCCGCGGGCATGTCCACGATGACCTGGAACTCGCTCTTGTTGTCGAACGGCAGCATCTTGAGCTGCACCCAGCCCAGCACCGGCAGCACCAGCGACAGGGCGATCAGAGCGGCCACGCCCAGGCCCAGCAGCGTGCGGTTGCGCCGGCCGCGCTGGTCGTCGAGCAGTGGGCGGAAGATGCGCGTGAACAGCGGCGCAAGCCGGGCCGCCAGGCCGGTATGTGCCTGTGCCTGGCCGCCGTGGCTCTTCATCCACAGCCGCGCCAGCCAGGGCGTGACGGTGAAGGCCACGGCCAGCGACAGCAGCATGCCCATGCTGGCGTTGATGGGGATGGGCGCCATGTACGGCCCCATGAGCCCGCTCACGAAGGCCATGGGCAGCAGCGCGGCGATCACCGTGAAGGTGGCCAGGATGGTGGGGCCGCCGACCTCGTCCACCGCGCCCGGAATGAGCTGCAGCAGGGTCTTGTCGGGGTGCAGCGCCTGGTGGCGGTGGATGTTTTCGACGACCACGATGGCGTCGTCCACCAGGATGCCGATGGAGAAGATCAGCGCAAACAGCGACACGCGGTTGAGCGTGAAGCCCCAGGCCCAGGAGGCAAACAGCGTGGCCGTCAGCGTCAGGCCCACGGCCACGCCGACGATGAGCGCCTCGCGCCGGCCCAGCGCGACGAACACCAGGGCCACCACGGACACGGTGGCAAACAGCAGTTTCTGGATGAGCTTCTGCGCCTTGTCGTTGGCCGTGGCGCCGTAGTCGCGTGTCTCGGCCACCTGCACGTCGGCCGGAATCACCGTGCCGCGCAGCTCGTCGACGCGCCGCATGACCGCGCGCGCCACGTCGATGGCGTTGGCGCCGGCCTTCTTGGTCACGGCCAAGGTCACCGCGGGGTATTCGGCGGCCTGGCCGTCCCTGACCTGGGCGTGCCAGACATAGCGCGTGGCGGGCGGCGGGCCGTCCTCCACGGCGGCCACGTCACGCAGGAAGACCGGCCTGCCGCCGCGGCTGGCGACGACGATGTCGGCCACCTCCTGCGCATGGGCAAGGAAGGGCCCGGCCTCGATGGCCACCGCCCGGTTGCCCGACAGCAGCTCACCCACGGGCAGGCCCATGTTGGCCGACTGCAGTGCCTGGCGCAGGTCGTCGACGGTCACGCCGCTGCCGGCCATGCGCGCGGCGTCGAGCTGCACGCGCACCGCGCGCCCTGGCCCGCCTATGGTGCTCACGGTGCGCGTGCCGGGCACGCGCATGAGCTCGGCCTCCATGCTGTGCGCCACGCGCTCGAGCGCAAACGCCCCGGCGTCCTGGTCCTGGCTGTAGAGCGTGAGCGTGACCACGGGCACGTCGTCAATGCCCTTGGGGCGGACGATGGGCTCCATCGCGCCCAGGCCGCGCGGCAGCCAGTCGGCGTTGCTGCGCAGCGTGTCGTGCAGGCGCACGAGCGCGTCATTGCGCTTCACGCCTACCTTGAACTGGACCGTGAGCGCGGCCACGCCGGGGCGCGAGACGCTCGTCACATGCTCCACGCCCAGCATCTGCGACAGCACCTGCTCGGCGGGGGTGGCGATCATCTGCTCCACATCGGCGACCGGCGCGCCGGGGAAGGGCACGATGACATTGGCCATGGTCACGTCGATCTGCGGCTCCTCCTCGCGCGGCGTGACGAGCACCGCAAACAGCCCCAGCAGCAGCGCGACCAGGGCCAGCAGCGGCGTGATCTGCGCTGCCTGGAAGGCCTGGGCAATGCGCCCGGAGATGCCCATGGAGTGCTTCTGTGCGCCCATGTCAGCGCACCTTTGCCGCAGCCTGGGGCGACTGCGCCACCTGGTCGCCAGCGTCCAGGCCGCTCAAGACCTCGACCATCTCGCCCTGCGGCGGGCCCAGGCGCACCTGGCGCAGCTGCGGCCTGCCATTGGCCCCGCGCACGTAAACGCCGGTCATCTCGGCGCGGCGCACCACCGCCTTGGCGGGCACCAGCAGGCGCTGGCCCGCATCCTGCGCGCCACCCTGCCACCACAGGCGCGCGAACGCGCCGGGCAGGGCGCCCGGCAGATTCGGCGGCAGTGCCACGCGCACGGTCACGGTGTGGCTCAGCGGGTCGGCCGTGGGCAGCAGCCGGATCTGCGCGGCGGCAATGTCCAGGCGCTGGCCGGCAACCTCGACCTGCACGCCTGCGGCGCGGCCCAGCTGCTGCGCCTGCGGCTGAGTGATCGACGCCGCCACGCGCAGCTGCGCGGGGTCGTAGACCGACAGCAGCGGCCGGCCGGGCATGGCCATGTCGCCCAGCGCCACGGGCACGCTGGCCACCACGCCGGCATAGGGCGCCTTGAGCACATGCAGGCCCGACTGTGTCGTCGCCACGCCCGCCTGCGCCTGCAGCGCCTGCACCTGGGCCTGTGCCGCACGCCATTGCGCCTCGGCGGCATCCAGCGCCGCCTGGCTGATGTAGCGCTTGGCAAACAGTTGCTTCTGGCGTTCGTATTCCTTGCCGGCCACCTGCAAGCTGGCCTGCGCCGCCGTCACCTGTGCCTGGCTGGCGGCCGCCCCCTGGCTGGCCATGCGCGCGTCGATGCGCAGCAGCTCCTGCCCGGCGCTCACGTGGTCGCCGGCCCTGACTGGCAGCGCGATGATGGCGCCCGCCACCTGCGCCGACAGCTGGGTGTCGCGCACGGCCTCCACCTTGGCGTCGCTGCTGTGCCAGCCGGCCTGGGCCGACCGCACCGCGTAGTAGTCCAGCGGCGCAGGCTCGGCGGCCTGAACGCCAGGCAGGCCTGCCAATGTGGCGAGCACGGGAAGCAGCCAGAGTCGGTGGCGCATGGGATCCTCTCCTACAGGTTTTCTTAATTATTTAACCAATCAGCTAATTAGTCAATAATGTATCATGACGGCAGTCATGGACCATGCACGGAGGATTTGATGAAGGAACTGCCCCCCGAAGCCCTGGAGCAGGTGGCCGCCTATTTCCAGGTGCTGGCCGAACCCACGCGCCTGCGCATCCTCAATCTGCTGCGCCAAGGGGAATGCAACGTGGGCGAGCTGGCTCAGGCCTGCGGCTATACCGCGGCCAACATCTCGCGTCACCTGTCGCTGATGACCAAGCAGGGCATCGTTGCCCGCGAGGGGCGCGGCACCAGCGTGTACTACCGGCTGACGGATGAATCGGTCGATGCCCTGTGCGACCTGGTCTGCGGCAACATCGCACGCAGGCTGGAACAGGCGTCGCAGACGAACAATGTGTTTCGGGCAAGCCTGTGACCTTGGCCGCAGGGCTGGCGACTGCCGCCGACAGCGTCCGGGCAGCCGGCGTTGTTGACGCCAGCCACCGCCCCTGGCGACGCTCGTTGCTGAACGGTGTTTGTCGGGATGGCTGCCTTCTTTGGGCTCAAGCGGCGATGGCCGGTGAAGATCCGCTGCTTCGTCGTCCCCGCGAAGGAGAGAGTCCGCAACGGCGCCGAATCAAGGGCTTGCGGCGTCCGCCACGGCCAAGGCAGAACCGGGTGATGGGCGTTGGCGCAGGGCAGGCGTATGCCTGTTTGTGCGTCCTGGGCAAGGATTGCATGCCGCCGCCCGATCCGGCGGTGAATGTTCAGCGCCTCTGAGGGCGCAGCACATCGACCAGTTCGGGAACGAAGCGATCGGGGCCGGAGCGCTCGACCGCCTGGGCAAAGGTCTGCTGAACGGCGTCGGCAATGCCATGGGTCGATCCGCTGTCCTGGGCCATGGTGGTGAAGTAGCCGATGTCCTTGAGTGCGTTGCTCATGGCAAAACGCAGTGCGGAGGAGTCGCGTTGCGTCAGGTAGGGCCGCAAGCGTTCGAGCGCAGAACCGGCGCCGCCGCCCTTGGCAAGCACTTCGACGAACAGAGCGGGGTCGAAGTCCGCGTCGAGCGCCACCGCGGCCGCCTCGGCAATCAGCGCGATGGAGCCCAGCGAGACGTAGTTGTGCAGCAACTTCATTCGGTGGCCTGCGCCCGTGCCGCCCACCCGTGTGACGTTCTCCGCAAAGCAGCGCAGCACCGGCAGGCATTCCTCGAACAAGGCAGCATCACCACCGACAAGCAGGTTGAGCCGGCCCTCGGCGGCCTCCTTCGGCGTGCGGGTCATGGGCGCGTCGAGGAAGCGGCCGCCACGTTCGGCAACGGCCAGAGCAGCTTTCTCGGTCGAAGACGGGATTGCCGTCGAGCAGTCGATGACCACGTCGCCCCTGGCCAGCCCCGCCAGCACGCCGTCTGCGCCGTAAAGCACGGCCTCCACCTGCGGCGTGCCGGTGACGCACAGCAGAACGATGTTCGAGCGGCGCGCTACCTCGGCGGGCGTGTCCGCCTGTTGGGCCCCCGCCGCGACCAAGCCCTCAATGGGCTGATTGCCCGGATGCCTGAGCAGGGTGAGCTGATGGCCGTGCTTGTGCAGGTTGGTGGCAATTCCATGGCCCATCAGGCCAATGCCGATCATTCCGATGTTCATGTCAATGCTTCCTGTGTGTCAGTGACCAGTTGCAGCTTCGTGCGCGCCGGTGCCAGCTCGGTGAGCGCTTGCCTGATGTGCGCATTGGCCATTCCGTCGGCTTTGAGCTCGGGGTTGTCGCTGGCCAGGCATCGCCGCTCTTGCGCTCGCCGGGTGCATCGCGCGAGAGCTTTCTCATGTCGGTTGCTTCCATCACAGTCGGATGTTGAGGCAATCGAAGAGTTTGCGTTGAACTTCCGACTCAATAGGCGCAGGCCTTGGATCACCGTCATTTCGGCGAAAGCCGGAATCCAGGAGTCCCGCAGGGCCCACACCGAAGGACTCGGGCCTGCGCCGGAATGACGTGATATCGGTAGCCCGGGCGCTGTCCGAGACATGTCGTCAATCAGGTAAATATGGCTATGGCGCGCTGTAGCAAAGCGCCGGCAGCTATAAAGCGTGAAGCAATCCGGGTTGTGCAACCACAGCGCCCACGGCCGCGCAGTTGACCAGCACCGTGACCCAGTACACGCCGCGAAACTCCTGTTTGCTGGACTTGTGGCGCAGCCATTGCTGGGCCCACCAGGCTGCGGGCCAGCCGCCCAGCAGGGCCAGAAGATGCAGCTGCCTTTCGCTGGTTCTCCAGCCGCCGCGCCGGGCTGCGCTCTTGTCCAGTGCATAGATCAGAAAGGTCAGCAGGTTCAGCATTGCCATGGCGCCCAGCAGCCACACAGGCAGACGCTGCGCCCAGGTGCCCCAGGCCAGAAGGCACAGCCAGCCCAGCATCAGTGCCATGGCCAAACCTGCCCCGGCGGGGGCGTCAGGTTGGCGCTGTGGCCCGCCGCGGGGTTGCGCTGCAGATGGAGGGCGCCGCGCGGTGGACGGTGCCGGGCTCGTGGCTGCGGGGCGTGCGGCTGTGGAGGAGGCGGCGGCACTGGCATGTGTGACCAGTGGGCGTACGTCCATGGCACGCGGCCCCTTGCCGCCCACCTGGATTTCCTCGTATTGCACGCGCATGCCCTCGGCTGGCGGCGTGCTGGCGCGGAAGTCGCGGATGTGAAAGAACACGTTGCTGCTGTGCGCGCCCTGGATGAAGCCAAACCCCTTGGCCGAGTCCCAGCGGCGTATGGTGCCTTGTGTATGCATGTGGGCAAAACAAAACCGCCCGTGGGCGGTTTGTAGTTGGGATGGGTGAGTATCGCCGAGATGCTCAGATCACCTTGGCAATCGACTGGCAGACGTAGTCGATGTTCTTGCTGTTGAGTGCCGCCACGCAGATGCGGCCGGTGTCGGTGCCGTAGACGCCGAACTCGCTGCGCAGGCGCACCATCTGGTCCTTGGACAGGCCCGAGTAGCTGAACATGCCGATCTGCTGCGTCATGAAGCTCATGTCCTGCTTGACGCCGGCAGCCTTCAGGCCGTCGACCAGCTTGGTGCGCATGGACTTGATGCGCACGCGCATCTCGCCAAGCTCCTTTTCCCACAGCGCGCGCAGTTCGGGGTTGTTCAGCACCGCGGCCACCACGGCGCCGCCATGCGTGGGCGGGTTGCTGTAGTTGGTGCGGATGACGATCTTGAGCTGGCTGAGCACGCGGCCGGCTTCCTCCTTGTCGGCGCACAGCACCGACAGGGCGCCCACGCGCTCGCCGTAGAGGGAAAAGCTCTTGGAGAACGATGTGGAGACGAAGAAGGCGAGGCCTGCGGCGACAAACTTCTGGATCACGGCGCCATCTTCGGCAATGCCGTTGCCAAAGCCCTGGTAGGCCATGTCGAGGAAGGCCGTGAGGCCCTTGGCCTTGACGGCGGCGACGACCTGGTCCCATTGCGCGGGTGTGATGTCGTAGCCCGTGGGGTTGTGGCAGCAGGCGTGCAGCACGACGATGGTGCCGGGGGCGGCGGCGTTCAGGCTGGCGAGCATGCCGTCGAAGTTCACGCCGCGCTTGGCAGCGTCGTAGTAGGCGTAGGTATCGACCGTGAAACCGGCGTTGGTGAACAGCGCGCGGTGGTTTTCCCAGCTCGGGTCGGAGATCAGCACGCGGGCATCGGGGCTGACTTTCTTGAGGAAGTCGGCGCCGATCTTCAGGCCGCCCGTGCCGCCGATGGCCTGTACGGTGGCTACGCGGCCACTGGTGACGGGCTCGGAGTCGCTGCCAAAGACCAGGCCCTTGACGGCGTTGTCATAGGCGGCGATGCCGTCGATGGGCAGGTAGCCGCGTGCCGTGGGCTTGTCCATCATGGCCTTTTCGGCGGCCTGCACACAGGCAAGCAGGGGCAGCTTGCCGTTGTCGTCGAAGTACACGCCCACGCCCAGGTTGACCTTGGCGGGGTTGTTGTCGGCGTTGAATTGCTCGTTCAGACCCAGGATGGGGTCGCGCGGTGCCATTTCGACGGTGGAAAACAGAGACATGAAGAATCCTTGAGGGGGGTGGAAATCTCGTGGCGTGACCCCAGCTGCAGTAGGCTTTCGGGTCCACCCGCAATTTTAACGACGCGCGCCCGGGTGTCGTTGACCATCACCATGCAACCAGCCGCCACCGCCGCGCCCGCCTCCAGCGGGCAGTTCGTCCATTTTCCTGATTCGCCATTCGAGCTGTTCCAGCCCTATCCGCCCGCGGGCGACCAGCCCGAGGCCATTGCCAAGCTGGTCGAGGGTGTGCGTGATGGCGAGGTGTTCCAGACCCTGCTGGGCGTGACGGGCTCGGGCAAGACCTTCACCATGGCCAACGTGATCGCGCGCCTGGGGCGGCCGGCCATTGTGTTTGCGCCCAACAAGACGCTGGCGGCACAGCTGTATTCCGAGTTCCGCGAATTCTTCCCCAAGAACGCGGTGGAGTATTTCGTCAGCTACTACGACTACTACCAGCCCGAGGCCTATGTGCCGCAGCGCGACCTGTTCATCGAGAAGGACAGCGCCATCAACGAGCACATCGAGCAGATGCGCCTCTCCTGCACCAAGAGCCTGCTCGAGCGCCGCGACGTGGTCATCGTCGCCACGGTGTCGGCCATCTACGGCATTGGCAACCCCGAGAGCTACCACCGCATGGTGATGACACTGCGCGTGGGCGACCGCCTGAGCCAGCGCGACGCGATCGCACAGCTCATCCGCATGCAGTACCAGCGCAACGACCAGGACTTCAGCCGGGGCAAGTTCCGCGTGCGCGGCGACACCATCGACGTGTTCCCGGCCGAGCATTCGGAGCTGGCCGTGCGCATCGAGCTGTTTGACGACGAGGTCGAAAGCCTGCAGCTGTTCGACCCGCTCACCGGCCGGATTCAGCAGAAGATTCCGCGCTTTACGGTCTACCCCAGCAGCCACTACGTGACGCCGCGCGACGTGGTGCTGGGCGCCGTGGAGACCATCAAGGACGAGCTGCGCGAGCGTCTGGAATTCTTCGCCCGCGAGGGCAAGCTGGTCGAGGCCCAGCGCCTGGAGCAGCGCACGCGCTTCGACCTGGAGATGCTCAGCGAGGTGGGGCATTGCAAGGGCATCGAGAACTATTCGCGCCACCTCTCGGGCGCTCAGCCCGGCGAGCCGCCTTCCACGCTGACCGACTACCTGCCGGCGGACGCGCTGATGTTCCTGGATGAAAGCCACCAGATGATCGGCCAGCTCAACGCCATGTACAACGGCGACCGTTCGCGCAAGACCACGCTGGTCGAATATGGCTTTCGCCTGCCGTCGGCGCTCGACAACCGGCCGCTCAAGTTCGAGGAGTTCGAGGGCCGCATGCGCCAGGTGATCTTCGTCTCGGCCACGCCGGCCGATTATGAGAAGGAGCATTCGGGCCAGGTGGTCGATCAGGTCGTGCGGCCCACGGGCCTGGTCGATCCCGAGGTGGAAGTGCGCCCCGCCACCCATCAGGTGGACGATGTACTGCAGGAGATCCACCTGCGCGTGCAGCAGAACGAGCGCGTGCTCATCACCACGCTGACCAAGCGCATGGCCGAACAGCTCACCGACTACCTGGCCGACAATGGCGTCAAGGTGCGCTATCTGCACAGCGACGTGGACACGGTGGAGCGCGTGGAAATCATCCGCGACCTGCGCCTGGGCGCGTTCGACGTGCTCGTGGGCATCAACCTGCTGCGCGAGGGCCTGGACATTCCCGAGGTCTCGCTGGTGGCCATTCTGGACGCCGACAAGGAAGGCTTTCTGCGCGCCGAGCGCAGCCTGATCCAGACCATAGGCCGCGCGGCGCGCAACCTGCATGGCAAGGCCATCCTGTACGCCGACCGCGTGACCGACTCGATGAAGAAGGCCATCGGCGAGACCGAGCGCCGGCGTGCGCGGCAGATTGCGCACAACGAGGCACAGGGCATCACGCCGCGCAGCATTGTCAAGCAGGTAAGAGACCTGATTGACGGCGTCTACAGCGAAAAGGCGGGGCAGGAGGCGCAGCGCCTGGAGCAGGAGGCCGCGCGCCATGCCGAGCTCGACGAGATGTCCGAGAAGGACATCGCGCGCGAAATCAAGCGGCTTGAAAAGCGCATGCTGGAACTTGCGCGCAACCTGGAGTTCGAACAGGCCGCGCGTGTGCGCGACGACCTCGCACACCTCAAGGACCGCGTCTTCGGAGCCCATGGCGGTGACCATGTTGCGGGCTGACGCGACCGATCGGGAGAAAGTGCGACCGATCAGTCTAGGTACCCGACAAAAATCATAGGGATTTGTGCTATACTCCCTACCGTTTACTCAAGTATTCAGCCTTTGCAGAGAACGAGGGCCTTTTGGGGGCAGCGATCCAGCTGCCACGCTCCGTGGAAAGGGCGGAGACGGTGCCGGGGCATGGTTTCAGGCCATGTGCGCGGCGTTCTGATATCGATCTAGCCTAGACAAGGAGTTCAAGATGCGCCTCACGACCAAAGGCCGCTTTGCGGTCACCGCCATGATTGACCTGGCCCTGCGCCAGAACAACGGCCCCGTCACGCTGGCGGCCATCAGCCAGCGCCAGCAGATCTCGCTGTCGTATCTGGAGCAGCTGTTCGGCAAGCTGCGCCGCCACGAACTGGTCGAGTCCACGCGCGGCCCCGGCGGCGGCTACACCCTGGCCCGCAAGGCGGGCGACATCACGGTGGCCGACATCATCGTCTCGGTGGACGAGCCCATCGATGCCACGCAATGCGGCGGCAAGGAAAACTGCCTGGGCGATGCCGGCCGCTGCATGACGCATGAGCTGTGGGCCAGTTTGAATCAACGCATGGTGGAGTTCCTCGATTCCGTCACGCTGCAAAAGCTCGTGGACGACCAGCTCGCCAAGGGCGTGCAGATCGAGGACAAGCCCGTCACACGCCGCGCGATTTCCACGACGCCAGTGGTCAAGCCCATCCGCGTCAATGCGCCCAACTCGGTGTTTGCGCTTGGCAACGTGTTTGCCAAGTCGTGAGCTCCGCCGACGTTCCGTTTGATTTCAGCCCAAAGCCCGCCAGCGCTTTTCTATTTGAGCCAGCCATGGACATGACCCCGCATTTCCCGATTTACCTTGACTACGGCGCCACCACCCCGGTCGATCCCCGCGTGGTGGATGCCATGGTGCCCTGGCTGCGCGAGCATTTCGGCAACGCCGCCTCGCGCAGCCATGCCTGGGGTTGGGAGGCCGAGGAGGCGATCGAAAAGGCCCGCGGCCAGGTGGCCGACCTGATCGGCGCCGACCCGCGCGAGATCGTCTGGACCAGCGGCGCCACCGAGTCCATCAACCTGGCCTTGAAGGGCGCGGCCCATTTCTACCAGGGCAAGGGCAAGCACCTCATCACGCTCAAGACCGAGCACAAGGCCGTGCTCGACACCATGCGTGAGCTCGAGCGCCAGGGCTTCGAGGTGACCTACATGGACGTGCAGCCCGATGGCCTGCTCGACCTGGAGGCCTTCAAGGCCGCGCTGCGCCCCGACACCATCCTGGTCAGCGTGCTGTTCGTGAACAACGAGATCGGCGTGATCCAGGACATTCCCGCGATCGGCGCCATCTGCCGCGAGAGGGGCATCCTGCTGCACGTGGATGCCGCCCAGGCCACCGGCCGCGTCGAGATCGACATGGCCCAGCTGCCCATAGACCTCATGAGCATGACCGCGCACAAGACCTACGGCCCCAAGGGCGTGGGCGCGCTGTACGTGCGCCGCAAGCCCCGCGTGCGCCTGGAGGCGCAGATCCATGGCGGCGGCCATGAGCGCGGCATGCGTTCGGGCACGCTGCCCACGCACCAGATCGTGGGCATGGGCGAGGCCTTCCGCATCATCAAGGCCGAAATGCACGAAGTGAACGCCAAGGCCAGGGCCCTGCAGCAACGCCTGCTTGACGGCCTCAAGGACATCGAGCAGGTGTTCATCAACGGCAGCATGGAGCGCCGCGTGCCCCAGAACCTGAACATGAGCTTCAACTTCGTCGAGGGCGAGTCGCTCATCATGGGCATCAAGGGCCTGGCGGTCTCGAGCGGCTCGGCCTGCACCTCTGCCAGTCTTGAGCCCAGCTACGTGCTGCGCGCCCTGGGCCGCAGCGACGAGCTGGCCCACAGCAGCCTGCGCATGACCATTGGGCGCTTCACCACCGAGGAAGAGATCGACTACGCGATCAGCACCATCCGCCACAACGTGGCCAAGCTGCGCGAGCTGAGTCCCCTGTGGGAGATGTACCAGGATGGCGTGGACCTGAGCACCATCCAGTGGGCAGCGCACTGAAAATATGTATCAAATTGGCCTCTAGCCCTTATCTGTCAGGCGCTGGAAGCTATCGAAACAGGAGTTAATCATGGCCTATTCCGACAAAGTCATCGACCATTACGAAAACCCCCGCAACGTCGGCTCGTTCGACAAGGGCGACGATTCGGTGGGCACCGGCATGGTGGGCGCGCCCGCCTGCGGCGACGTGATGAAGCTGCAGATCAAGGTGAATCCCGACACCGGCGTGATCGAGGACGCACGCTTCAAGACCTATGGCTGCGGCTCGGCCATTGCCTCCTCGTCCCTCGTGACCGAATGGGTCAAGGGCAAGACGCTGGACGAGGCGGCGCAGCTCAAGAACAGCCAGATCGCCGAAGAACTGGCGCTGCCGCCCGTGAAGATTCACTGCTCCATCCTGGCCGAGGACGCGATCAAGGCCGCCGTGAACGACTACAAGGCCAAGCACGAGGCCACCGCCGTGGCGGCCTGATACGACCATGGCCATCACGCTGACAGAAGCCGCCGCCCGGCATGTGACGCGCTACCTGGCCCGCCGCGGCAAGGGCCTGGGCGTGCGCCTGGGCGTCAAGACCACGGGCTGCTCGGGCCTGGCCTACAAGCTCGAATATGTGGACGAGCAGGCGCCCGAGGACATCGTGTTTGAAAACCACGGCGTCAAGGTGCTCATCGACCCCAAGAGCCTGGCCTACATCGACGGCACCGAACTCGATTTCGTGCGCGAGGGCCTCAACGAAGGCTTTCGCTTCATCAACCCCAACGAGCGCGACCGCTGCGGCTGCGGAGAGAGCTTCCGCGTCTGACTGCCCCGGAGGGCGCCTATTGCCGCAAGCCGCAACCGCCATCGCCCGCCGCGCTGGCGGTTTTTTATTGCCATGAATCTCCAATCCGACGACTTTCAACTCTTTGGCGTTGCGCGCGGTTTCGCGCAGGACCGTGCCGTGCTCGATGCACGCTGGAAGGACTTGCAGCGCGAGGCCCACCCCGACCGCTTCGCCGCCCAGGGCGCGGCCGCGCAACGGGTGGCCATGCAATGGTCGGTGCGCATCAACGAGGCCTATCAGCGCCTGAAGGACCCGCTCAAGCGCGCCGCCTACCTGTGCGAGCTGCATGGCGCGCCGATTCGCGCCGAGGACAACACGGCCATGCCCGCGGCCTTTCTGATGCAGCAGATGCAGTGGCGCGAGGCACTGGGCGAGGCAGCGAGCGTGGCCGAACTCGACGCCCTGGACGATGAGACGCAGGCGGCCCGAAGCGCTGCCCTGGCGCGCTGCGGCGAGCTGATCGACGAGCGGCAGGACTGGGCCGGGGCCGCGCGCGAGGTCAGATCCCTCATGTTCATTGCGCGATTTGCGCGTGACATCGATTCGCGCCGCGAGCAACTGGGACAATAGCGGGTTGCCCCCAACCCTCGTTCCTGACCCTTCCCATGGCGCTTCTGCAGATTTCCGAACCCGGCCAGTCCCCCGATCCGCACCAGCGGCGCATTGCCGTGGGCATAGACCTGGGCACCACGCACTCGCTGGTGGCGGCCGTGCGCAACGGCGTGGCCGAATGCCTGCCCGACGAGCAGGGCAGGGTGCTGCTGCCTTCGGTCGTGCGCTATGTGGCCGGTGGCGCGCGCCATATCGGCCATGAAGCTGCCGCGGCGCAGACGCAGGACCCGACGAACACGCTGGCGTCGGTCAAGCGCTTCATGGGGCGGGGCCTGGCCGACATCGAGGGGCACGACAAGCTGCCCTACGATTTCGTCGCCCAGGGCTCGGGCGGCATGTTGAACCTGGCAACCGTGGCAGGCGTGAAGTCGCCCGTCGAGGTCAGTGCCGAGATTCTGGCCACGCTGCGTTTTCGCGCCGAGGACAGCTTTGACAGCGACATTTACGGCGCCGTCATCACCGTGCCCGCCTACTTCGATGACGCCCAGCGCCAGGCCACCAAGGATGCGGCACGCCTGGCAGGGCTGAACCTGCTGCGCCTGATCAACGAGCCCACGGCCGCGGCCATCGCCTACGGCCTGGACAACGCCGCCGAGGGCGTCTATGCCGTCTACGACCTGGGCGGCGGCACCTTTGACATTTCCATATTGCGGCTGACCCAGGGCGTGTTCGAGGTCATTGCCACGGGTGGCGACTCGGCCCTGGGTGGCGACGACTATGACGCTGCCTTGGCCGACTGGGTGCTGCGCCAGCTCGGCCTGCAGGCGCTCACGCCCGAGGACAAGGCCGCGGTGCGCCTGGCGGCGCGGGCCTGCAAGGAGGCGCTGACTGCTTCGGGAACGGTAGCATTCAGCGCTTGTGTGGCGGGCGCTCAAGTCAGTTTTGACGTTAAACGATCCGACTTTGCCGCGGTCACGGCCGCACTCACCCAGCGTTCGCTCGCCGCCGTGCGCCGTGCACTGCGCGATGCGCAGATCGCGCGCGATGAGGTGCAGGGCGTGGTCCTCGTGGGCGGCTCCACCCGCATGCCGCAGGTGCGCGCGGCCGTGGCGGATTTTTTTGGCCGCGAACCGTTGACCAATCTGAACCCCGACGAGGTCGTCGCCCTGGGCGCGGCCATACAGGCCAACCAGCTTGCCGGCAACAACGCCGCGGGCGACCTTCTGCTGCTCGACGTGATCCCGCTGTCGCTGGGGCTGGAGACCATGGGCGGCCTGGTCGAGCGCATCGTCGGCCGCAACGAGACCATTCCCACGGCCAAGGCGCAGGACTTCACCACCTACAAGGACGGTCAGACCGCCCTGGCCCTGCACGTGGTGCAGGGCGAGCGCGACCTGGTGCAGGACTGCCGCAGCCTGGCTCGCTTCGAGCTGCGCGGCATCCCGCCCATGGCCGCAGGCGCGGCGCGCATCCGGGTCACCTTCACCGTCGATGCGGACGGTCTGCTGAGCGTGAGCGCGCGCGAGCAGGCCAGCGGCGTTGAGGCGCGCATCGACGTCAAGCCGTCCTATGGCCTCTCCGACGAGCAGGTCGCGCGCATGCTGCAGGATGGTTTTGCCACGGCGCAGCAGGACATGCAGGCGCGCGCCCTGGTCGAGGCGCGTGTCGATGCCGACCGGCTGCTGATCGCCACGCAAAGCGCGCTCGACGCCGATGGTGATCTGCTTGCGCCCGACGAGCGCGCCGCAGTGGACGCACTGATGCAGGCGCTGCGCGTGGCGCTCGAGGGCGCCACGGATGCAGCCGCCGTGGAGGCCGCAACCAGCGCCCTTGCCAAGGGCACCGAGGCCTTTGCCGCCGAGCGCATGAACCGCGGCATTCGCGATGCGCTGGCCGGCAAGAATGTCGGCTCGCTTTGATTTCACACCAGACAGATACAGAACAGGCCGCCATGCCCGTCATCACCATCCTGCCCCACCACGAATACTGCCCCGAGGGTGCCAAGATCAGTGCGCCTGCCGGCACCTCGATCTGCGAGGCGCTGCTGGACAACGACATCAAGATCGAACATGCCTGCGACATGAGCTGCGCCTGCACCACCTGCCACGTCATCGTGCGCCAGGGCTACGCATCGCTCAACGAGGCCGAGGAGGAGGAAGAAGACCTGCTCGACCGCGCCTGGGGCCTCACGCCGCAGTCGCGCCTGTCCTGCCAGGCCATCCTGGCGCAAAGCGACGTGACGGTGGAAATCCCCAAATACACCATCAACCACGCCAAGGAGAACCACTGATGAGCGCAGCGCCGGGCCGCCCCAAGCAAGCTCGCGCCCCCTTGGGGGGCAGCGAGGACACGAAGCGCCGAGCGTGGGGGCAGGTATGACGCGCCAGATCGTGCTGGACACCGAAACCACCGGCCTGTCGGCCGAGGGCGGTGACCGCATCATCGAGCTCGGTTGCGTGGAGCTGCTAAACCGCAAGCTCAGCGGCAACAACCTGCACCTGTACTTCAACCCCGATCGCGACAGCCACGAGGACGCGCTCAGGGTGCACGGCATCAGCAATGAGTTCCTCAAGGACAAACCCAGGTTTGCCGAGTGCGCCAGGGACATCCTGGAATACCTGCAGGGCGCCGAGCTCATCATCCACAACGCGAGCTTCGACGTGGGCTTCCTCAACAAGGAACTGGAGCTCGTGGGCCTGCCGCCGCTGTCCACGCATGTGGACAGCATCACCGACACCCTGGCCATGGCCAAGGAGATGTTCCCGGGCAAGCGCAATTCGCTGGACGCGCTGTGCGACAGGCTGGAGGTGGACAACTCGGGCCGCACGCTGCACGGCGCGCTGCTCGATGCCGAGTTGCTCGCCGACGTCTACATCAACATGACGCGCGGCCAGGACGCCTTGCTCATCATCGACGAGGCGGCCGATGGCGAGGGTGGCATGAAGGTCGCCGCCATCGACCTGAGCGCACTCACGCTGCCCGTGCTGGCGGCCAATGAGCAGGAACTGGCCGAGCACGAAGACCTGCTCGCGCAGATCGACAAATCAAGTGGCGGGAAAACAATTTGGCGAACTCGGGTTGATGCGCCAAAAGCTATGCCATAATCAAAGGCTGTCGCAACGACGGCAACGGGTGATTAGCTCAGCGGTAGAGCACTGCCTTCACACGGCAGGGGTCACATGTTCGATCCATGTATCACCCACCAATTGAATCAACAACTTGCGCGTGTTTTTGATTGGCAGTTGTCTGGCGGTGCGTAACTTTGCCTTTTCAAAGGCGGGCAAAGGGTCGTTAACTCAGCGGTAGAGTGCCACCTTCACACGGTGGAAGCCAGTGGTTCGATCCCACTACGACCCACCAATTCAAAAGAACGTCGGGAGATTCTTCCTGGCGCTGAATTTCACCCCTTGCGTTCTTCCGGTTGAGCCCGACCTGGGCGATCGACCCTCACTTGCGCGCGGCGCTGCCCTTCCAGTGCTCGGGCATGGCCCGCTTGGGGCCTCATGGACGCATTTGCGACGCATCGGCTGCGCCTGTTGTGCAGCAGCGACTGGCCGTGGCGTACGCCGTGATGCAGGCAGACTCCGGTGCCGGGCGCTGATGCTCACTCTCAGAGGTGGGTGCTTTGCTGTCGGCATCGCAGGGCGCACCTGCAGGAGGGCGCAGGTCTGGTGCTGGCAGGCCCCGGCGCGTACCGCCTCGGCGATCAGGGCGATGGCCCTCTGGTTCGTCGATGGTGCTGTCCTGCGTTCACGTCCCCCCCAGATGACCTGGGACTTCTTGGCTCGAGCACTCTGGTGATTCGCCCATCGAGGCCGCGCGATCTGCGTGGAGCCCGTCATCGCCGCGAAAGCGGATCCAGGTGCTACCCAGGCCGTTGATTCGCCGCTGCTGCGGTTTCCCGTTGCGGCTCGGAGTCGGAAGTGGCGTTCTTTCGCGGGGATGACGGCGGTTTTCTCTTCATCAGGAATCGCTGCCTGAGCCCTTTTTTTGACAGGGTGCAAAAGCTCGTCCTTGCGGATCAAGCTGTGGGATGATCGGGGTAAACCGAGCATCCGTTTTATGCCC
>JAFECU010000249.1 GCA_018242005.1 Pseudomonadota bacterium
GCAGCGGCCCATTTTTCACCGTCTTTTTGCCCAATAGCTCGGCTATTGGGCTGCAAATCCGGCAAAAACTGGTCTCGCTGGGGCCGATTTTCGCTCTCGACGCTCCAAGTCCGACAGGCTCCTAGGATCCCGCTCCCCTTGCATAGCGTTAACAGGCCCTAAGCCCGTCCATCAAGACCACACGGCCTTGGTGCGCTTGAGCCATTCCTTGCGCTCGGCCAGGCCGATCAGGCCCCCATTGATGGCCTTGGTCACCTGGGTGATGGAGTCGGCGTCGGCCTTCTCGTTGCAGCCCTTCTGCTGCCACTCGGCCGCCGCCACCTTCACGCACCAGTCGGCGCTGATGACCTCGTCGGGCGCCTGCACGAAGTCCGGCGCATCGGGAATGCTGCCGCGCAGTATCTGCGTGGCCTCCTGGTAGCTGTCCCTGCCGGTCAGCTGCAGCAGGCCGCGGCCACGGTAGGTAAAACCGTCATTGGGCGCCGAATTGCCCATGCGCCTGCCATACACCTCGTTGGCCAGCTTCTGCGGGTTGTGCGCGTAGTCGCCCGGGTTCAACGGCCCCGTGGGCTGGAAGCGGCTGGGCCATACCTTGGGCAGACGGTCGGCGCTGTAGTTGAGGTTCTCAAACTGCACCATCAACCCACCGCTTTCGTGAAGCACCTGGGCCATGAAATGTGCCATGCGCAGCGGCGAGTCCGAAATCCCGAACTGGTCGAGCACGGGCTGCGCATTGGCGAAGGCCTCGCGGTAGCTGGAACGGGCGCTGGGGGCCAGGAGGGTGATGGCCTGGTCGGTGATCTGGACTGGCATGAACGACCTCCTTGCGTGTTGCGCCGCGGCCTGCCCCGGAAATCAGTGGCATCCCAAGGACACAGCTTTTGCGGCGTTTTATCAATGCACTCTTGGACTATTTATACCTTGAAGCAATGAGCGTCTGGCAAGCGCGAAACAATTAAGCACAGGTTTATGATTGCACTTGCAAAACGATGCTTTGGAAACGCGCGCACATCAAATCAGTGGCTGCAGGCGAGGTCGGGAAATATGGGGTGCCGGCGCCAGAACGTGCTTCTAGAGTTATGGTGCAAGTGGTTTCAATGGCTGGCCTTGGATCCTGTCCCACCCATTCTTGAAGCTTTCAACTCCTCTGCCATAAATGCGGTGGTAGGCATGAAGTGATTCAGTCAATGGCCCGCGGGAGTATCCGTCCCTCCTGCTTGCAGAGCGTTGGTGGTCTGGTCAGCGAATCTGCCAATGATGTCTGTTACAAATCGCTCGGAAAATCCAGCAACAAAACACCAGAACAGAAGCTTCGCATAGTCGCTTGCGCCTTCTGCTTCGACCTCAAAAAGCTTGGCTATTCCAATCGTTGGTTCGACTTCAGTCTTACCCCGCTTGATCTCAGGAAACAACTAGTCTCCGATAAGACCAGAAATAAACAACAGATAGCGTTTCGCTGAAAATAGTGAATGCCTGGCGGGAATAACGCCTGGTGTTTCATGAGAGAGGCGGCCGGCCTCTCAGCTGAAAGATACCGTGCCCTTTCGCTTTGTTGGCATTAATATTCGTCCAACGCTTCCAAAACAAGTTCAGCAGTCAGGCCGCTGCTGTATTGTTGCTGCCCCGTGATCAGGCGTCCGTCACGAATTGCGAATGGCTGATTGGGTCCACGGCACAGGAATGTTGTACCCGAAATTTTTGCAGCTTCCGTTTGGATCGTGTATTCGTTTAACTTCATTCCGAAGGTGGCATTGACATCATCTTCTTCTTCATCAGTGAAGCCAGTCCACTTTTTACCCTCGGCTAGCAACTTTCCACTTGAAAGGCGAGTCCAGAGTAAAAGCGACGAGCCGTGGCATATCAAGGCCACAATTTTTCCCTTCTCGTAGAAATCCGCAATGCGTTGGTGCAGTGTTGGATCATCCTTAAAGGTCAACAAGGGTCCGCCACCGCCTGCGACCCAAACTGCATCGTAATCGTCAACCGACACCTTGCTGATTGGGAGAGTGTCTTTTAGCTGTGCTCCGAATTTGGCGTGGTGAATAAAGCCTAGAGTGATCAGATCGTCCGCATATGCGCCATCTGGCGTTCGCGGGTCGCTGTGAGTATCAATCATCACCCCTCCACCTTGAGGAGATGCAAGATCAACTTGATGTCCGGCTTCTATGAACATCAAAAATGCGCGAGTCATCTCTTCGCCAAAAAAGCCAACCGGAAATCCTTTGAGCTTTGCTGTATTGGATACGATGGACAGAATGCGTCGCGGCTTGTATTTCTGGCCAATTCGTGTTCTAACTATGAGGTCTGACGCAGTCATTTCATTTCCCCTTCGTTGGTTGCGGACTAGCGCCCAAGTCTACATTGCCCACCAGTGGGAGCCCCCCTGAGTTCAGCCGCTGCCGTAGGCGGTCGGCTGCGATGAACAATTAGCGAAGTAGGCGGCCCGTCCGCGCCGCAAATCGTTCCGAAGAAACACGTGGCGCAGACGCGCCGCATGTGAGAAGGTGGAGCGCAGCACCGGCGAAGACCGAAGTAGCAATGGTGCGCATTGCCCGAACGTTAACGTGGGCATGGGCTGCGTCATTGACATTGGTGAGCCTATGCCGAACCTGGCCGGTTTGGCGCAGGCATCCCGTTTGAGAGAGTGATCAAGACGACGTACCCGAGCCGGTGCCGTGTTTCACTTCTGATGATGGAGGATGCCATGGCCCAACGCAAGCGAGCCGCCGCACAGGCGAGCATCAACCTGACCCACCGCAATGCAGCCGGAATTGACATAGGCAGCGCCTCGCATTCCGTGGCCGTGCCTCCCGAGCGTGACGATGAGCCCGTACGCGAGTTCGCCAGGTTCACCGCCGACCTACAGCGCCTGGCCGACTGGCTGGACGCCTGCGCTGTGGACACTGTGGCCATGGAGTCCACAGGGGATTTTTGCGGCACGCAACTGGCCGAATGCGATGCCCGGATCGAGGCCCAGTTGCAAGCCCTTCACGTGCGAGAGGACGAACCGGCCAAAGGCAAGAAGCGCGGACGGGCACGCAATGCCCCGAAGTTTGATTTACGCACCCAGCTCTACCAGATGTGCGGCGTGGATCTGACGCGCATCGACGTGACTACCGCACTGGAGGTGGTCTCGGAGGTGGGGGCAGACCTGAGCCAGTTCCCCAGCGACAAGCACTTTGCCTCCTGGCTGGGCCTGTGCCCAGGCACTAGGATCACCGGAGGCTAGGTCATGAGCGGCAAGAGCCGGCGCTGCGGCTGGCGGCAGCTGCCTTGCGCTCAAGCCAATCGGCGCTGGGCGCGTACTACCGGCGCCTGTGCGTGCGCATGGATAAACCCAAGGCTGTCACCGCTGCCGCCACAAGCTGGCTCGGCTGATCTACGCCATGCTCACCCACGGTCAGGAGTACACCGACCAGGGGCAAGATTATTTCGATGAGCGCTACCGCCAACGGGTGCTGCACAACCTCTCACAGAAGGCCAAAGCCATGGGTATGCAGCTTGCCCCTTTTGACAACCTTGTATGAAAACACCTTGAAAATCAATCAGTTATATGGTGTTTCTTGAGAGGCATCACCTCGCGGAAGCACCCGGTTGCAACCCCGCACGCAGGGCGGCCTGCATGTCGCCGGGCAGACCGGCCACACCTTTGACCACACCGGGGCCGCCGTTCAGCCAGCGAACAGTGAACCGACGCTGCTCAGCGACCGACGGAACCGAGAACTCGGCTATCTCGAAAACAACCTCGGTCCCACCTTCGACGAGCGCCGCAGAGGAAAGGAGTTTGACAACAGGCCCAAGCTCACGGACTTCAATGGCCAGAACCTTCGTGAACTCACCCGGCTTCTCGGCCAACTGGGCGCGGATCGCAGGTGGCGTGAGCTCGGGAACACGGCGCAACTCGGCGCGCGCGAAACAATCAGACTGGGCTAGAAAATCTGTGAAACCCGTATTGGCCGCTTGCTCGCGAGCGGCAACGTCTTTCTGATCGGGGCGCCAGTGCGGGGCCCAGAGAACGAGCGCAACCGCCGAGTGGTCACACACCGGTGTTTGAGGCGAAGGCTGAACTGTGACGGATGTGCTCGCACAGCCAACAAGCAAGGCAAGGACAGCGGCTTCAACAAGGGTTCGCACGACGCATGCTGAGATTTTCATGTGATGCCTAACGAATGAAAGGGACTTCCCCGTCCCGGGTGGAGCGCGCATTTGCGCAATACGGCATCGAAGTGCCACGATGGGAAGTGCAATCTCTCATCAGCCCACTCGTTTTGTGGAAGGGGAAGTCCATGACCATCGTAACCGTAGGAATCGACTGGGCAAAGAACGTCTTCGCCGTACACGGCGTGGATGGGACAGGTAAGAGCACACTGGTATGCCCTTGCGTGGCGCGAGACAGACTGCTGGAATGCATCGCCACACTGCCGCCGTGAGCAGGTCTTTGGCATAGCGCATCTCGTTCTTGCCGTACTCGCCAAAGACGGCATCGCGCACCAGGTGGGTGCTCAGCGAGGTCAACGTCAGCAGGCGCAATTGCGGGTAACGCCTGGGCTATCCACTGGGGATCGGGATTGCGAGAGAGCGCGCCGAAGTCAGGGAATGCGTGGGCCTTGCGAGCCATCAATGCCAAGGAGAAAGTCAACTTGGCATGAGTGTGGGTCAAGCTCTGAAGCAAAAATGCCGTTCACCGGCTTAAGTGAACGGCATTACCGACCAGGGGCAGGATTATTTCGAGGAGCGTTACCGCCAACGGGTGCTGCACAAGCTCTCACAGAAGGCCAAAGCCATGGGTATGCAGCTTGCCCCTTTTGACAACGTTGTATGAAAACACCTTGAAAATCAATCAGTTATATGGTGTTTCTTGAGAGGC
>JAFECU010000024.1 GCA_018242005.1 Pseudomonadota bacterium
AGATGCTGCGCGGCATAGGGCAGTGGCGGCGCGAGCGCAGCGGCCTCATCACCAGCAACGTGGCCGAGGCCGGCGCCTTTCTGCGCACCGACGACCAGGTGCACGCGGCCGACATCGAGCTCGAGTTCGTCGTCGCCATGGTCGAGGACCATAGCCGCAAGCTCTACCTGGGCCACGGCTTCGGCCTGCATGTCACGCTCACGCGGCCCCAGAGCCGGGGCGAGGTGTGCCTGACCAGCGCCGACGCGCGCGACAGCCTGGCCATCGACCCACGCTACTACAGCCACCCCGACGACATGCCGCGACTGGTCAAGGGGGTGCAGAAGTCGCTCGAGATCATGCACGCCCCGGCCATGACACCCTGGCGCGGCGCCATGCTGCGGCCCATTGCCGCCAACGACCCCGAGGGCATTGCCGCAGAGATGCGCGCCAGCAGCGACACCGAATACCACCCCGTGGGCACCTGCCGCATGGGGCCGGCGGGCGACGGCCAGGCCGTGGTCGACGCCGAACTGCGCGTGCATGGCGTCGAAGGCCTGCGCGTGGCCGATGCCTCCATCATGCCGCGCATCACCACCGGCAACACCAACGCGCCCACCATCATGATCGGCGAGAAATGCGCGGCCCTGCTGCGCGCAGGCCAGCGATGAGCAGCCACGCCGCGCCCTGCCATCCACACTTCAGAAAGGCCAGCCATGACCGCCAACCCGCCCAGCACCGCCTGGAAGGCCATGCACATCCCCAAGCACCTGCCCGCCCACCTGCGCGACTGCTTTGCGGCGCAGCAAGCGGCCTTTGCCCAGCACCGCTACCCCAGCCTGCAGGAGCGCCGCGCCGACCTGCGCGCCCTGCACCGCCTGCTGGTCGAGCACCGCGACGCGCTGGTCGATGCCGTGAACCAGGACTTTGGCTGCCGCAGCCATTTTGAAACCCTGTTTGCCGAGCTGCTGCAGGGCCAGGAAGCGGCCCTGGACGCCATGCGCCAGCTGCCGCGCTGGATGAAAAAACAAAAGCGCCACCTGGACGTGACGCAGTACCCGCTGGCCAGCGCCTTTGTCCAGCCCCAGCCGCTGGGCGTGGTGGGCATCGTCGCGCCGTGGAACTTCCCCATCGCCATGGTGGTGCAGCCGCTCATCGGCGCGCTGGCCGCGGGCAACCGCGCCATGGTCAAGATGTCGGAAAACTCCGAACGCCTGGCGCGTCTGCTGCAGCAGCTCCTGCCCAAGTACTTCCCAGCCGACAAGGTCAGCCTGTTTGCCGACAGCGACGCGGGGCCGGGCCAGTCGCTGGGCCCGCTGTTCACGCAACTGCCGTTCAACCACCTGTTCTTCACCGGCTCGCCGCAAACGGGCAAGGCCGTGATGGCCAACTGCGCTGCCAACCTCACCCCGGTGACGCTCGAGCTCGGCGGCAAATCCCCCGCCATCGTCGCGCCCGGCTACTCCATGCAAAAAGCGGCCGAGCGCATTCTGTGGGTCAAGATGCTCAACGCCGGGCAGATCTGCACCAACGTGGACTACATGTTCGTGCCCGCCGGCCAGGAGCAGGCTTTCATCCAAGAAGCGCAAAAAACCATCGCGCAGCGCTACCCCGATCTTTTGAACGGCGACTACACCGCCATCATCGACCAGCGCCAGTACGACCGCCTGCAGGCCATGCTGGCAGACGCGATAGCGCAAGGCGCCCAGGGCGTGCCCCTGGCCCCCGGCCAGCAGGGCGACGCGGCGCGGCGCATCATGCCGCCGGTGGCGCTGCTGGGTGTGCACGACGGCATGCAGGTCATGCAGCGCGAAATCTTCGGCCCGCTGCTGCCCATCCTGAGTTATCAGAACCACGGCGAGGTGCTGCGCTACATCAACGACCGGCCGCACCCGCTGGCGCTCTATTTGTTCAGCGACGACAAGGCGCTGCAGCAGCACTACCTGCAGCAAACGCTCTCGGGCGGCGTCACGCTCAACGACACGCTCTTGCACGTGGGCCAGCACAGCCTGCCCTTTGGCGGCGTGGGCAACAGCGGCATGGGCCACTACCACGGGCACGAGGGGTTTCTGACCTTCTCCAAGCTGCGCCCGGTGTTCCGCCAGGGGATGCTGCGCACCGTGGACTTTTTGATGCCGCCCTACGCCGGGCGTGCCCGCAAGATGCTGGACATCATGCTCTGGCGCAACCGCTGATCCGCCCCCACAAACCCACAACGACAGGAGACAAGCAATGCAAGGAGACATCGCATCGAGCCTGCTGCTGCCGCTGATTCTGGCCTGCATCATGTTCTCGCTCGGCCTGGGGCTGGCGCCGGCGGACTTCAAGCGCATCTTCACCCAGCCGCGCGCGCTCATCGTGGGCGTGCTCTGTCACTTCGTGCTGCTGCCGCTGGCCTGCTACGCCATGCTCAGCCTGTGGGGGCTGAGCGGGGCGTTTGCCGTGGGCTTCATGATTCTGGCCGCCTGCCCCACGGGCAGCACGTCCAACCTGCTGACCTATCTGGCGCGTGGCGATGTGGCCCTGGCCGTGAGCTTTACGGCCGTGGCCAGCGTGGCCACCATCTTCACCCTGCCGCTCATCGTGACCTGGGCGCTTAACCACTACCTGGGCGCGGCGCGCGCGGTGGACGTGCCCGTGGGCCTGATGATGGGCCAGGTGGCCCTCGTGCTGGGCCTGCCCGTGAGCCTGGGCATGGCCGCGCGCTGGCGCTGGCCAGCCTGGGCGCAGCGCTTTGAGCCGCGCGCCACGCGCATTGCCACCGTGCTGTTCGTGCTCATCGTGCTGCTGGCCGTGGTCAAGAACTGGGCGCTGCTGGTGGCCAACTTTGCCAGCCTGGCGCCCTTTGCCCTGCTGCTCAACCTGACCATGCTGGCCGTCGGCTTTGCCGTCGCCTGGGCTGCGCGGCTGTCCCGTCGCCAATCCGTCACCCTGGGGATTGAGACCGCCGTGCAGAACGCCGCCCTGGCGCTGGTGATCGCCAGCACCGTGCTCAAGGAAGACGCCATGGCCATCCCCGGCGCGCTCTACGGCGTGCTGATGTACGCGGGCGGCCTGCTGTTTGCCTTCATCGTGCGGCGCATCACTCCCGCCGCGCAGGTGGCCCCATGCTGAGCTACCCCGCCACCGCCGCCGACTGGCGCCAGCGGGCGAGAAGCCGCCTGCCGCGCTTTCTGTTCGACTACGTGGACGGCGGCGCGGGCGACGAGGCCACGCTGGCCGCCAACGTGCAGGACTTTGCCGCGCTGCGCCTGCGCCAGCGCGTGCTGGTGGACGTGGCCCAGGTCGACACCCGCTGCCGACTCGTGGGCCAGGACTGCGCGCTGCCGCTGGCGCTCGCGCCCATTGGCCTGGCCGGCATGATGGCGCGCCGCGGCGAGGCCCAGGCCGCGCGCGCGGCCGCGGCTGCGGGCGTGCCCTTCACACTGTCCACCGTGGGCATCTGCCCGCTGGCCGAGGTGGCGACCGCCGCCGGCCGGGCGCCCTGGTTTCAGCTCTACATGCTGCGCGACCGGGGCGCGGTGCAGGCGCTCTTGCAACAGGCCTGGGACGCGGGCAGCCGCACGCTGGTCTTCACCGTCGATCTGCCCACCACCGGCCTGCGCCACCGCGACACGCGCAACGGCCTGGCGCATGGCGGCACGCGTGCGGCGCTCCTGCGCGCCGGCCAGGTGCTGGCGCGCCCCGGCTGGGTGGCCCGCGTGGCCCTGGGCGGCAAGCCGCTGACCTTTGGCAACCTGACGCGCCAGGTGCCCGATGGGCGCAACCTCAACGCCTTCAAGGCCTGGGTGGACGCGCAGTTCGACGCCAGCGTGACCTGGGCCGACATTGCCTGGCTGCGCGGCCAGTGGAAGGGGCGTTTGCTCATCAAGGGCGTGCTCGACGTGCAGGACGCCCGCGCCGCCGTGGACAGCGGCGCAGACGGCATCGTCGTCAGCAACCACGGCGGGCGCCAGCTCGACGGCGCGCCGTCCACCGCCCGCGCCCTGCAGGCCATCGCGCAAGACCTGGGCGCGCAGACCGAGCTGCTGGTTGACGGCGGCATCCGCAGCGGTGTGGACATGTTCAAGGCGCTGGCGCTGGGCGCGCACGGCGTGCTGATCGGCCGCCCCTGGGTCTGGGCGCTGGCCGGCGGCGGAGAAGCGGGCGTGCGCCAGCTGCTCGCCACCTGGCAGCGCGAGCTGGCCGTGACCATGATGCTGACCGGCGCCACGCGCGTGGCCGACATCGGCCGGCAGCACCTGGAAGATTACAAACAAATTGACATATAACGCTTATCCAATAAGCGTAAGCAGCTATCAAATAAGGAGTAACCCATGAACGGCGCACAAGCACTGATGAAGACCCTGGCCGACGCCGGCGTCGAGGTCTGCTTCTCCAACCCCGGCACCAGCGAGATGCACTTCGTCGCCGC
>JAFECU010000250.1 GCA_018242005.1 Pseudomonadota bacterium
CTGGGCAAATCGATTGACGAAGGCTGGGAGCGCCGGCATCTTGTCGGCACAAGGGCTCAAGCCAGCGCCGCGTCCGTGTCCATCAAGACCTTGGCTCCCGCACGCGCCGTGCGCATCAGCATCACCGTCTCGGGGAACAGCTTGGCGAAGTAGAAGCGCGCCGTCTGCAGCTTGGCGGTGTAGAACGGGTCCTGGCTGCCGGCGGCGATGGCGCGCAGCGACACCTGGGCCATGCGGGCAAACAGGTAGCCGAACACCAGGTGGCCGGCCACGCGCAGGTAGTCCACGGCGGCGGCGCCCACTTCGTCAGGGTTTTGCATGCCCTTGAAACCGATCTCGGTCGTGAACTTCGTCATCTGCTCGCCCAACATGGCAATCGGGTTGATGAACTCGGCCATCTTCTCGTTCACGCCCTCCTCCATCACCAGCTGGCCGATCAGCTTGCCCAATTTTTTAAGCGTCGCGCCCTGGTTGCCCAGCACCTTGCGGCCCAGCAGGTCCAGCGACTGCACCGTGTTCGTGCCCTCGTAGATCATGTTGATGCGGTTGTCGCGCACATGCTGCTCCATGCCCCATTCCTTGATGAAGCCATGGCCGCCGAAGACCTGCATGCAGGCGTTGGTCGCCACATGGCCGTTGTCGGTGATGAAGGCCTTGACGATGGGGGTCAGCAGGGCCACGAGCTCGTCACAGTCCTTGCGCACCTTCTCGTCGGGGTGGTGGTGGCTCTTGTCCAGCAGCAGCGTGCAATAGATCTGCAGGGCGCGCGCGCCTTCGGCATAGGCCTTGGCGGTGAGCAGCATCTTGCGCACGTCGGGGTGCACGATGATGGGGTCGGCCTCCTTGTCCTTGGCCTTCGTGCCGCTCAGCGAGCGCATCTGGATGCGATCCTTGGCATAGGCCAGCGCGTTCTGGAAGGCCACCTCGGTCAGGCCCAGCGACTGGTTGCCCACGCCCAGGCGCGCGGCGTTCATCATCACGAACATCGCGGCCAGGCCCTTGTTGGGCTCACCCACCAGGGTGCCCACGGCGCCGTCGATGCTGATCTGCGCCGTGGAGTTGCCGTGTATGCCCATCTTGTGCTCGAGCCCGGTGCAGAAGATGGGGTTGCGGCCACCCAGCGAACCATCGGCGTTGACGTTGTACTTGGGCACGACGAACAGGCTGATGCCCTTGCTGCCCTTGGGTGCGTCGGGCAGGCGGGCCAGCACCAGATGGACGATGTTGGCGGCCATGCCATGCTCGCCGGCGCTGATGAAGATCTTGTTGCCGGTGATCTTGTAGCTGCCGTCGGCCTGGGGTTCGGCCTTGGTGCGCAGCAGCCCCAGGTCGGTGCCGCAGTGCGGCTCGGTCAGGCACATGGTGCCGGTCCACTCGCCAGTGACCAGCTTGGGCAGATAGGTCTTCTTCTGCGCGTCGGTGCCGTGCGCCAGCAGGGCCTCGTAGGCGCCGTGGGACAGGCCGGGATACATGGTCCAGGCCTGGTTGGCGCTGTTGAGCATCTCATACAGGCACTGATTCATCACATGCGGCAGGCCCTGGCCACCGAACTCGGGCTCGCAGGACAGCGCGGCCCAGCCGCCTTCCACATACTGTGCATAGGCCTCCTTGAAACCCTTGGGCGTGGCGACCTCGTGGGTCTGCTGGTCGAGCTGGCAGCCCTCGGTGTCGCCGCTGATGTTGAGCGGGAAGGTCACCTCGGAGGCGAACTTGCCGGCCTCCTCCAGCACGGCGTTGATGGTGTCCACGTCCACGTCGGCATGGCGCGGCATGGCCTTGAATTCGTCGCTGACCTGAAAGACCTCATGCAGCACGAATTGCATGTCGCGCAGTGGCGGGTTGTAGGTAGGCATGTGCGGGCTCCTGCGAAGTAATGGGAAGGGAAAAGGGAAGGAAAAGAGGAAGGGTGGGTTGGAAAAACTCAGGCCTGTGCGCCTGGCCGGGCTCCGTAGCGCAGCAGAATGTTGTCGAAACCGTTATTGGCCCGTGCGATGGAGCCGGGCGTGTGCAAAAAGCGCGCCTCGTAGTGCAGCGCCAGGATCAGGCCGTGGATCTCGAACAGCATCTGCTCCTCGCTCACGTCCTCACGAATCTCGCCGCATTCCTTGCACTGCTCGATGGCGCGCTTCATGGCGGCCTGCCAGGTCAGCACCGAACTGGCCAGCGCGTCGCGCACCGGGCCCGTGCGGTCGTCAAACTCCACGGCGCCGCTGATGTAGATGCAGCCCGAATCGATCTCGATCGAGGTGCGCTTCATCCAGTTGTCGAACATGGCGCGCAGTCGCGCAATGCCGCGCGCAGCGGCCATGGCGGGGAAGAACACCTCCTGCTCGAAGCGCTGGTGGTACTCGCGAATCACCGAGATCTGCAGCTCCTCGCGCGATCCGAAATGCGCGAACACGCCCGACTTGCTCATGCCCGTCACATCGGCCAGTGCGCCAATGGACAGCCCCTCCAGCCCGATATGCGTGGCCAGGCCCAGGGCCGCCTCCACAATGGCCGCCTTGGTCTGCTGGCCCTTGAGAAGTGCCCGACCCTCGCGCCGTGGCGCGCGATTGGTCTTGGGTGATGAGGAGGAGAACGGCATGGAGCAAAATAAAACGAACGACCGTTCTATTTTGCACGAAACGCGGCGGCAGCGCCAGTATTTGCGGGCACGCAAATCACGCGCCCGGGAAAACACCTAGGCAAGAGGGATTCCCGCAGCCAAGGATACGGCGGGCCGAAGGCGGCCTACAGCAGCAACGCCAGCGTCGCGTCCAAGTGCTCGGTAGGCATTCTGCGAAAACCCGAGCGCGCGTAACGCTGCAGGCGCCCGCGTATGAGGTCGCACAGCGCAGTGGCGCGTACCTGGGCCTGCGTGGTGGGCGCTGCCGCGCGCTCGGCCTGGGCCGCGGGCCGCAGGCATTGGCGCAGCGTGGCCTCCAGCTTGTCGAAGAACAGGTTCATGCGCTGCTGCAGGCGCTCGTTCTCGAACACCAGTGCATCGCCCACCATGACGCGCACCATGCCCGGGTTGCGCTCGGCAAACTGCAGCACCATGGCCACGATCTGCGCCGCACGCCGGGCACCATCGGCGTCGCCCGGATGGTCCACGATCTGGCGCACCAGGGTGAAGACGCTGTGCTCGATGAAGTCGATCAGCGCCTCGAACATCTGCGCCTTGCTGGCAAAGTGGCGGTACAACGCCGCCTCGCTCACCGCCAGCTGGCGCGCAAGGGCCGCCGTGGTGATGCGCTCGGCACCCGGCTGCTCCAGCATGGCCGCGAGCGCGTGCAGAATCTGCTCGCGCCGCTCGCCCGGCCGCAGACGGCGGCGCGGCGTGGGCGTATCGTTGGACGAAGTAGGATCGGGCACGGCAGGCGACGAATCAGACATATTGCAACAATTGTATGCAATTGATTCTCGCACGACCTATGTATTTGCCCTCATAAGGGTTAGCGTCAACCGTTGCGGGCGCGCCACGCAGCGGTTATGCGCTGCGAATCATGGTGCCGTAGGCCTGATCCGTCAGTATTTCCAGCAGCATGGAATGCGGCACCCGGCCATCGACCACATGCACGGCGTTCACGCCCGCCTTGGCGGCGTCGATGGCGCCGGCCAGCTTGGGCAGCATGCCACCCGAGATCGTGCCGTCGGCGATCAGCGTGTCGATCTGCTGCGGCGTCAGCTCGGTGAGCAACTGACCCTGCTTGTCCAGCACGCCGGGGATGTTGGTCAGCATCACCAGCTTCTCGGCCTGCAGCACCGTGGCCAGCCGGCTCGCCACCACATCGGCATTGATGTTGTAGCTTTCGTTGTCCTCGCCAAAGCCAATGGGGCTGATGACGGGGATGAAGGCGTCGTCCTGAAGCGCCTTCACCACGCTGGGGTCAATGGCCACGATGTCGCCCACCTGGCCCACGTCGTACTCGATGCTCGGGTCCTTGTTGTCCAGCATCTTGAGCTTCTTTGCGCGGATCATGCCGCCGTCGCGCCCCGTCAGGCCCACGGCCTTGCCGCCCGCGTGGTGTATGAGGCCCACGATGTCCTGCTGCACCTCGCCGGCCAGCACCCACTCGACCACCTCCATGGTCTCGGCATCGGTCACGCGCATGCCCTGGATGAACTCGCCCTTCTTGCCCAGGCGGTTCAGGGCCTGCTCGATCTGCGGCCCGCCGCCATGCACCACCACGGGGTTGATGCCCACGAGCTTCAAAAGCACCACGTCCTCGGCAAAGTCCTGCTGCAGCTCCGGGTCGGTCATGGCGTTGCCGCCATATTTGATGACCATGGTCTTGCCATGGAACTTGCGGATATAGGGCAGCGCCTGGGCCAGGATTTCGGCCTTGTCGCGCGGGGCAATCGTCAGAAGATCGGTCATGGCAATACGTTTGTCAAGAATCGGTAAACGGTAAATTGTGCCGCAAGCCCTGCCTCAATCGTTCGCAGGCAAGCCATACAGAATGCCGCTGCCATGTTGTGCCAGCACATGCATCCGTGCGGCATAGCGCTGAGCGTCCAGAGGGAATTTTTTTGTATCCACCAAGAGCAAACGTACACCCAGCATCCGCATGATCCTGCGCGTATCCTCTGGTGAACGCATTCGACAGCCATCGCTGCAATCGGCAATGCGCGGAAACGCGGCACGCCCGAACCAATCGCCTACCAACTGCCCCCGGTAATAGAACACCGCATATTCGTACCCCAGGTTCAGCAACGTCGTTCCATAGGTGCCAGCCACCGCCTCCGCCTGCTCCAGCAAAGGAATGACTTCCTGCGCCGCACGCTGTGCCGCGATCGAAGGCCGCTGGCGCAGTTCCAGTGCCGCTCCTGCCATCAGCCACACCCCACCCAGCAGAACCAGCCCCGCGGGCAACAAGACCCCCAGCCTGTTGCGCCCACCCCGCGCCTGCACCCACGGCAGGCAGTGGCGCACCAACTCCACGCACAGCAAGGCTCCCAGGGGCACCACAGCCAGCACGTAGCGATCCACCTGGCTTACCCAGAACCAAAAAATCACCCCGGCCCAGACAATGCCTGCCATCAGCAACCAGGCGGGCCGCCTCAACAGCAGTGGCGCCACCAGAGCCCCCCCCAGAAGCGCCACACCGGCGCGCCAAAGCGCCTGCGGCAAAAGCGCCCAAGCCTTGGTCACGCCATGGGAGGCCTGCTCCGTCACCTGCAATGCCAAATCCTCGGCATTCCACAGGTAGTACCCGAACACCGCGCCACCCGCTGGGTGTATCGGATCTCCCGTCACCCACCAGCTGCGCAGATACCAGAAACCGCACACCCCGACGCAACATCCGCCATACGCCAGAACATCGCTCCACGGGCTGCGCGACCGGTTGGCCCTGAATGAAGACCACAGAAGAACACCCAAACCCACCGTCGCGGCCAGCGGCACCGCCTGCAGCTTGATGCCACAGGCCAGCCCAGCAAACGCACCAGCGAGCGCCAGCCAGAGCCTTCCAGACTCAGCGGCCTCCGTGTCCATCCACCAGGCCACAACCAACACCGCAGCCAGGCAGAACAACACCATGCCGCCATCCGGCATGGCAAACCCCAGCACATGCCGCAAGGCCGGCGTTGCCAGATACACGGCGCCAGCCAGCACGCCCCAGCCCGCATGCCGGCAGAGCCACTGCGCAGCACCCATCAGGCCCAGCACCGTCACCGCAATCGGCCATGTGGCCAGCCATTGCGCCAGCCCCACGTCCAGCCACAAGCCTGCGGCCATCAACAGCTGCATGAACGCCGGAAAATAAGGAAACCGCAGCCACTCGTTGGCCACCAGGCCCTGCTGCACCACAAAGGTGCGTGCCAGCGGCAGATGATAGGAGGTATCGTCCCATGCTGCCGGGAACCGCCAGGCCTGCATCGAAACCCACAACACCGCACATGCCAGCAAGCCGGCCCGGAGCAGGCAGTCCTGCCAGCTTCGGAATGCGCCACCTGCCGCAGGCAAGGCGCTTGCCTGTCGACGCCAGCCAATCCACGCCAGCAGCAAAGCGCCCCCCAGGCCAACGCAAAGCACCAGCCACCCGATAAATACCTGCGCCACGGCCAGCACCAACAGCAGCACCATCGCCACCGCCATGCCCAATGCCTGCTGGAAAAACATCCAGAGCAGAACCGGTGGACGTTGCAGCGCGCGCGGCCACCACTGCAACAGCCCCCATCCGACAAGCTGGAACCACAGAACCGCCCCCAGCCCCGCAGCCCCCACCCACAATGGCCCTTGAGCCAAGGCTTGAGAGATGGACACCGGATACAGCACTACCCCTGCATCCACCCCGGCACCTTGAAGCGCACGATCGCAAGGTACGCCACCACATACAGCACCACGAACAGCGCGCAAAACAATATCAACAGCCCAGTGCTCTTCCACGCCAGCACGGCGGGCACCACCGTCAGCAAGGTGAACCCCCACAAATAGGGCGATGTCCGATTGTTGCGCTTGAGCATGCGCCGCGACACATCCTCGTCAAACACCTGGCGCACAATGCGGCGATAGATCAACTGGTGGAAATGCAATGCATCCGCCACCCCGGGAGACAGCCCCTTCGCCAGCTTCCGGTAAATGGAAAACAGCGTCTCCCACACCGGATAAATCAACAGAAGCACCGGAAACCACGGCGACACCTCGGAGTTGCGCTGAACAAGCAAGATGCTGGCAATCGCGATC
>JAFECU010000251.1 GCA_018242005.1 Pseudomonadota bacterium
CGGCGAAGGCTTTCGGCGCGACCAGAACGAGGGCGGTCGCAATGCGTTGCTCAACTACGGCTACACCGTGCTGCGCGCAGCCACGGCACGCGCCATCGTCGCTGCGGGGCTGCATCCGGGCATTGGCCACCATCTGCACGATCTGCGACAGCATGGTGGCGGCGCCGACCTTCTCCGAGCGCATCACTAGTCCACTGAACCAGATGAATTGCACCTGATTCGGTTGGCTGGGTTGTCGTACTTCCACTTCAGCGGCTTGCCGGTCTTGTTGTACTGGTGGATGTAGCGCATGAGCTTCCTGGCGAGGTCCTTGGTGCTGGTGAAGACGCCGCGCGCGATCACATCGCGCTGGATACGGGCGAACCAGTTCTCGACCTGGTTGAGCCACGACGAATAGGTGGGCGTGAAGTGGATCGCGACGCTCGGATGCTCAGCAAGGAAGCTCTTGACCTTGTCGGTCTTGTGCGCGCTGACGTTGTCGCAGATGACGTGAATGGCCTTGCCCGCGCTCTGGCTGGCGACGATGTCGGCGAGGAAGGCCACGAACTGCGCGCTGGTGTGGCGCGGTGCGGTCTGGCCCAACACCTCGCCGGTGGCGGTGTTCAGTGCGGCGAACAGACTCAACGTGCCGTTGCGCTTGTATTCGAAGCCGTGGCTTTCGGCGCGCCCCGGCGACAGCGGCAACATGCGGTCCTTGCGATCCAGCGCCTGGATCGCGGTCTTCTCGTCCACGCAGAACACCGCCGCGTGCGCCGGTGGATTCAGATACAGCCCGATCACGTCCGCGGCCTTGGCCTCGAAGTCGGGGTCGTTGGAGATCATGTGCCGCTCGATGCGATGGGGCTGCACGTTGTGCTTGCGCCAGATGCGTTGCACCGTCATGAATGGCAGCTTCAGCTCCGCGGCCAGTTTGCGACTGCTCCAGTGTGTGGAGCCATCGCGCGGCTTGTGCTTGAGCGTGCGCTCCAGCACCCGCGCCTCCAGTTTGGCCGGATCGCGCAGCGGCGCGCGCCCCGGATGGCGCGCGAACAGGCCAGCCAGCCGTTGCTCGGCGAAGCGATTGCCCCAGGTGGCAATGAAGCGCGAGTCGCAGCGCAGCTCGCGCTTGATCGCCGACCACGAGGCGCCTTCATCCAGCAGCAGCACAAGACGTGCGCGCCGAACCTGCGCCACCGCCGCCGTGCGGCTTCGCTGCAGCAGCGTCAGTTCGTCTCGCTCCGATACGCTCAAGTTCATCCGTTCCATGCATCTTTGAGTAGGTGCAATTTCATTGGTTCAATCGACTAGTCGATGATCTGATGGAGCCCTTTCGCCCCATCGTCGACCTCAAGGTATGGCAACTCTGGCGCAATGAGGAACACGACGTCACGCCCGAAACCAAGCGCGCCCTCGTGCGAACGCTGTACGACGACATGCAGAGCGAGACGGGCGCCACGCCAGTCACGGTTTGCGTGCAGAAACTCGCCACCTCGATTGCACAGGTCTACCTCGGCCAGCGCGACAAACCCGACCTCCCCCTGCCCGGACTTCCGCTAGCGTTGGCCAGTTCGCTGCAGGACGACTGAAGCGGTGCGCAGGTGCAGCCATGCTCACGGGGGACAGGTTGATGTGGATGGTGGTCATGTTTGACTTGCCCGTGGTGCTCAAGGCCGAGCGCAATGCGGCTACGGCGTTTCGCAATACCCTGCTGGATCTGGGTTTCGAGATGAGTCAGTTCAGCGTCTACATGCGCATGTGCACGAGCGCCGCGCAGGTGGACACCTACTGCAAGCGAGTGGAAGCAGCGTTGCCGCCAGGCGGTAAAGTCAATATCCTGCAGTTCACCGACCAGCAGTATGAGTGCCTAATCTGCTTCCGCGGTCAGACCCAACAACCGGCCAACAACACACCCGATCAGTTCGATCTTTTCTGAGTGGATCGCATGCTTTCTTCGACTCCAAAAGCGAAAAACCCCCTGAAAAATCAGAGGGTTATCGCTCACAG
>JAFECU010000252.1 GCA_018242005.1 Pseudomonadota bacterium
AAGGTGCTGTCCAACACCGTGAACTACGCCGCCATCCTGACGGGCCTGCCGCAGTCGCTCAAGAGCCGCCTGGGGCAGGTGGGGCCGCGCGACGCGCGCGAGCCGGAGCCGAACAAGGATTTGCCCTGAGCTTGTCCCCCGTGCCTGAAGCGCCCGGCTCGGATCAGCGCCGGGCTGGCACTATGGGCAGTACCACCAGCGAGGGATGCTGCGCGGACATATGAATGCAGTTGCGCGCCACCTGCCGCGGCCCGGCGCTACCCTCGGGGGCCCCGGTATTGGGGTTGACATCGAAGCGCGGGAAGTTGCTGCTCGATATGTCCAGCCGGATGCGATGCCCCTTGCGGAACAAGTTGGAAGTGGGCATGGGCTCGATCGTGATCTCGGCCAACTCCCCGGGCTCCATCAATTGCGGCGTTTCCCAGGAGTGACGGTAACGGCAGCGCATGATGCCATCCGTGAGGTTCATGGCATAGCCCTGCGGATAGTCGGCGCTGGGGGGGTATTGGTCGACGAGCTTGGCCGTGAAGTCGGTGTCGGGCGCGCTAGACGATACCCATAGCCGGATGGTCACCGGACCGGTGATTTCCACGTCTTCCTGCAGTTCGGGGGATTGAAATACGAGTACATCGCCGCGCTCGGCCAACGGGCCGTACGGAGCCTCTGCGCCAAAGATGCTTTCGTGCGTGCGCTGGTCGTAGGCGCCGGCCACCATCAGCGGTTCGCCCGACGTGATGGATCCACCGATGGTCGGCACCGGCTGTGCCGGATCAAAGCGGTAGGTCAAGACAGCCTCGCCACCAGCCGGCCGTGGCGACAATATACCGTTGGCGTGGAGATACCAGGGCGTGAACTGTGTCCCGGGCAGCGGCCAGTCTTCGGCGGTGTGCCAGCCCCCGCCGTGCTCCAGCCGACCGGCGGCCGTGCGCCGGCCCGAGCCGCCGCCCATGCGGAAATAGCGTACGGTGTCGCCCTGCCCCTGCGGCAGGGGGCGGCCCTTGAGCCAGTGGTCAAACCAGGCCAGGCGCATGTGCACATAATCCTCGGCGAGCGTGCCGTCGAGCGTAGCCATGGGGCCGAAGTCCACGTCGCCCGCGTGACAGACACTGCGCTCACCATGCGTCCACGGGCCCAGCACCATGTGCGCATGGCCGCGCGTCCGCGCCGACAGGCCCAGGTAGTTGTCGGTTGTGGTTTGGGCGTAGGGGTCCCACCACCCGCACAGCAGCATCACGGCCACGCCGTCAAATGCGTCATAGTGGCCCGCAGCATAGAGTTCGGGTTGGCGCCAGTAGTCGTCGAAGGTGCCGCGCTCCCACTGCTCGAAAAGGTAATCCTCGTACTCGGGCGCCCACTGCAGCGGCGAGTCGCCGCGTGTCCAGGGCAGACGCAGGAACCAGGCTCCGATGTCGGCCTCCGCCAAGGCCCGTCGTACGGAGGGGTCGTCGTGGTTATTGCCGTTCTGGGCATTGCGAAACGCCCAGGTCGCCTGTTTGAGTTCGAACGCGCCGCCATGGCGGATGCCACCGCGGTAGGCGTTTGCAAAACCGCCGCATTCCAGGAACATGGCCTTGAGTCCCCGGGGACGCTGGCTGGCCAGTGCCGTCTGGGTATGCGCGGCGTAGGACAGTCCATAGGTGCCTACGCTGCCATTGCACCACGGCTGGTCCGTAATCCATGCCATGGTGTCTGCACCATCGTTCGCCTCGCCCAGGTATTTGGTGAACCGGCCTTCAGAGTCGAATCGCCCACGGCAGTCCTGCACCACCACGGCGTAGCCTTCCCTCGCAAAACGCGCGGCCACCTCGCTACGCCGCATGGGCCGCGGGTCGGCGGCGCTGCGCTCGCGTCGCGTCTCGGCGTCCTTGCCATAGGGGGTGCGCTCCAGCAGCACCGGCCAGGGGCCCTTCGTGCGCACGGGCAGGTACAGATCCGTAGCAAGGTGCACGCCGTCACGCATGGCTACCCGGTGGGTGGATCGGACGACGGCGTTGTCCCCGTTGTTCGCTCTGTCGTTCATGATGTCTCACTCAGTCCAGCTTGAGGTTGCGTTCCTTGACGAGCTTGGACCAGCGCGCCGTATCGTCCCGCATAAAGCGCGCGAGCTCTTGCGAAGTGGTTGGCGCCGGCTCCGCGCCCTGGGCGAAGAGATGTTGAGCCACCTCGGCATCGGCCAGCGCGCGGCGCAGCGTGGCGCTGGCGTTTTCCACAATCTCGGCGGGCGTTCCCGTGGGGGCGAAGAGTGCGTACCAGATGTCGTACTCGAAGTCCTTCACGCCCGCCTCGGCCATGGTGGGCACATTGGGCAGCGCGCGTGAGCGCTTCGCGCTGGCCACGGCCAATGGAACGAGTTGGCCGGCCTTGATTTGGCTCAGCACGCTGGGCACGGCGTTGATGCCCAGTTGCACATGGCCGCCCACCAGTTCGTTCACGGCGGGGGCACCACCCTTGTAGGGAATCTGCACCATCTGCGTGCTGGTGGCCGCCTGGAACATTTCCATGGACAAATGACCCGGGCTTCCGTTGCCACTGGTGCTGTAGTTGAGCGTGCCGGGCTTCTTGCGCGCCAGCGCTATCAGTTCCTGTAGCGTGTTGGTGTGCAGGCTGGGATGCGTGGTGAGGACGGGCACATTGACGAGCACGCGACCCACGGGCACGAAGTCGCGCGACGGGTTGTAGGTGAGCTTGCTGGACAGCAGCGGGGCCGTGACCATGAGCGAGCCCGCGCCCACCATGAGCGTGTAGCCATCGGCCCGCGCCGCGGCGCCGGACTGCATGCCAGCCGCACCCGGGCGGTTTTCGATCACGACGGGCTGGTGCCAGATCTCCGACATTTTGCGACCGACCACACGCATGGCCGTGTCGGCCGCCGCGCCCGCGGGGAAGGGCACGATGATGCGCACGGCCTTCTCGGGATAGCCTGCCGCGTGAGCGATGGGCAGAGCCGCAGCCAGCAACAGGCCGAGAAGAATTTTTAGCTGATTCATTGCAAATTCCATTTAGAAGTCATGGCGAATACCCGCGCCTATGGCGCGGACGGTCACGTTGCTGCGGCTGGAGTCGATGCCGTCGTGATCGATGAAGGCTTGCA
>JAFECU010000253.1 GCA_018242005.1 Pseudomonadota bacterium
AGCGCACCTGATGGTCGTCGTGCCTCTGCTGGCCGTGCTGCTGGCGCGTGGCGTGGGCACGCGCTGAAAGAAACAAGCCCCGCGCGCCGGCCAGGCGGCGCGCGGGGCTCTGAGGTGTGCGGCGCCGATCAGGCCGGTTTGTTGCTCAGGCACTCCTTCATGAAGGCCTTGCGCTCGTCGCCCTTGAGTGCCTTGGTCTTGGCCTCGACGTTGCAGGTTTTCATCTTGTCCTGCTGGGTGGCCTTCTTGGCGGACAGGCATTGCTTCATGAAGGCCTTGCGCTCGTCGCCCTTCTTGTCGCCGGCCTCGGTGTTGCACGCAGACATCTTGCTCTGCTGGGCCGTGGGCGCCTTGGCAGGCGCCGCTGCGCCGGCTGCGGGGGCATCGGCCGCATGGGTGGCAAACGAAAAGGCAAGGCCGGCCGCAGCCAGCAGGGGAAGCAGTTTCTTCATGTAGTGCTCCTGCAAAAAGGATGGTGATGTGCCCTTGCGGCCTACAGCAGCCACAGGGGGCATCCAGCATAACGCGCCGCCGGCGCCGTTGGATGACGGGGCGACCCGTAGAATCCGCCCCCATGCTCTCCGTCAAACAGGAATTGCTCGCGGCGCTGGCCGGCGAGCTGGAACGACTGTCGCCAGGCGCCGGTAGCCGCGCGGCCTTTGAATCGCCCAAGGTGGCGGCCCATGGCGACCTCGCCTGCACGGCCGCCATGCAGCTGGCCAAGCCCCTCAAGCAGAACCCTCGCGCTTTGGGCGAGCAGCTCAAGGCCGCGCTCGAGGCCACGCCCGCGTTCGCGCAATGGGTGGGCGCCATCGAGATCGCCGGCCCGGGTTTTCTCAACATCCGGCTCAAGAACGCGGCCAGGCAGCAGGTGGTGCGCGAGGTGCTGGCCGCAGGGGCGCGATTCGGCCAGCAGCCCGATCGCGGCGAGAAAGTGCTCGTCGAGTTCGTCTCGGCCAACCCCACGGGCCCGCTGCATGTGGGCCATGGCCGCCAGGCAGCGATTGGCGACGCCATCAGCAACCTCTACGCCAGCCAGGGCTGGAAGGTGCACCGCGAGTTCTATTACAACGACGCGGGCGTGCAGATCGACACGCTGACCAAGAGCACGCAGCTGCGCGCCAAGGGTTTCAAGCCGGGCGACTCCTGCTGGCCTATCGGCGCCGACAACCCGCTGGCCAAGAATTTCTACAACGGCGACTACATCCAGGACATCGCCAACGCCTTCCTCGCCCGTGCCACGGTCAAGGCCGACGACCGTGAGTTCACCGCCAATGGCGATGTGGAGGACTACGACAACATCCGCCAGTTCGCCGTGGCCTATCTGCGCAACGAGCAGGACAAGGACCTGCAGGCCTTCAACCTGCGCTTTGACGAGTACTACCTGGAATCGAGCCTCTACGCCAACGGCCATGTCGATGCCACGGTGGCGCGCCTGGTTGCCAACGGCAAAACCTACGAGCAGGACGGCGCGCTGTGGCTCAGGAGCACCGACTACGGCGACGACAAAGACCGCGTCATGCGCAAGCAGGACGGCAGCTACACCTACTTCGTGCCTGACGTGGCCTACCACATTCAGAAGTTCCGCCGCGGCTTCTCCAAGGTGGTCAACATCCAGGGAACGGACCACCACGGCACCATCGCGCGCGTGCGCGCCGGCCTGCAGGCGGCCGACGTGGGCATTCCGCAGGGCTATCCCGACTACGTGCTGCACACCATGGTGCGCGTGGTGCGCGGCGGTGAAGAGGTCAAGATCAGCAAGCGCGCAGGCAGCTACGTCACGCTGCGCGACCTGATCGAATGGACCAGCAAGGACGCCGTGCGCTTCTTCCTGCTCAGCCGCAAGCCCGACACCGAGTACACCTTCGACGTGGACCTGGCCGTGGCCCAGAACAACGACAACCCCGTGTATTACGTGCAATACGCCCATGCGCGCATCTGCTCGGTGCTGCGCGGCTGGCGCGAGGATTACGACATGGGTGCGCTCAGGGACGTGGACCTGTCGCCGCTCGAAGGCCCGCAGGCCCAGGCACTGATGCTGCTGCTGGCAAAGTATCCCGAGATGCTCACGGCCGCCGCCGCCGGCAACGCGCCGCACGATGTCACCTTCTACCTGCGCGAACTGGCGGCTGCCTATCACAGCTACTACGATGCCGAGCGCATCCTGGTGGACGAAGAGCCGGTCCGGCTGGCGCGCCTGGCCCTCGTCGCCGCCACCGCCCAGGTATTGCACAATGGCCTGGCGGTGCTGGGTGTGTCGGCACCGGCCAGAATGTAAGCAACCACTGATATGAAAAAACAGCAACGCGGCGGCACTATCGTAGGCTTCATCCTCGGGGCCATCGTCGGGCTGGGCGCGGCCCTGGCCGTTGCCGTCTACGTCACCAAGGTGCCCGTGCCTTTCCTGAACAAGAATGGCACGCGCGCATCCGACCAGGACGAGGCGCAGCGCAACAAGAACTGGGACCCCAACGCCCCGCTGTATGGCAAGAACCCGGCGCGCCCTGCGGCGCCGGCCAGCGTGCCCGAGGCGGCGGCCGTGGCCAAGCCGCCCGAGCCGGCGGCGTCCGTCGCGGCGGCTGCTCCGCGCCCGGCCGCCAGCCGCGCGGCAACGCCGGCGCCCTCGGCCGACCCCCTGGGCGATCTGGCGCGCGCCAAGGCCAACGCGGCGCCCGCGGCAGGCGTCGATCCGTTCCAGTATTTCGTGCAGGCCGGCGCCTTTCGCACCCAGCAGGATGCCGACGCGCAGCGCGCCAAGCTGGCCATGCTGGGCTGGGAGGCACGCGTGAGCGAACGCGAGACCAATGGCCGAACGGTGTTTCGCGTGCGCGTGGGCCCGTTCGCCAGGCGCGACGATGCCGAGTCGCTCAAGGACAAGCTCGACGGCGCGGGCGTGGATTCGGCGCTGGTGCGCGTGCAGCGCTGAACTTTTTGCCCCGGCCCATGCTCACAATCTTCCATATCGACCCAGGAGTGATCCCTACCCATGAAACGCCGTGAGTTTTCCCTGTCCGTCGCCACGACGGCCACCGCCACTGCCCTGAGCCTGCCCTTGGCCGCGCCCGCCCTGGCGCAGGCGCGCCAGTTCAAGGAGGGCAAGGACTACGTCAAGCTGGCCAAGCCCGTGGCCAGCGAGGCGCCGGCCGGCAAGGTTGAGGTCATCGAATTCTTCTGGTACAGCTGCCCGCACTGCAATGTCTTTGAACCGAGTTTCGAGGCCTGGGTGAAGACCGCGCCCAAGGACCTGCTGGTGCATCGCGTGCCCGTGGCCTTCAATGCCAGCTTCGTGCCGCAGCAAAAGCTCTATTTCGCGCTCGAGGGCATGGGCAAGCTGCCGGAGCTGCACACCAAGGTGTTTCGCGCGGTGCATGTGGAGCGCCAGGCCCTCAACAAGGACGACCTGATCTTCGACTGGATCGCCAAGCAGGGCGTGGACCTGGCAAAGTTCAAGGAGGTCTACGGCTCCTTCACGGTCGCCAACCAGGTGCGCAAGGCCTCGCAGCTGCAGGAGGCATACCAGGTCGAGGGCGTACCCTCCATGGGTGTGGCGGGCCGCTACTACACCGACGGCACCATGGCCGGCAATATGCAGAACGTGCTGCAGGTGGTCGAATACCTGGCCGGTCTGGTGCGCAAGGGTTGAACCCCGTTCTTCGTTGACGGCAAGGCGCGCCCCGGGGCGCGCCTTTTTGTTTGGGCTGCGCCCCATGGCGCCGGTCGGCAGGCCATGAAACTGCGATCGCGTCAGTACAATGATCGCAAGAATCGTGCCCTATGAGAATCCGACTGTCCACCCTCCTTCTGCTTGGTACCCTGGCATTGGCCTGGCTGCCTGACGCGCAGGCCGAGAAGGCCGACCGCAACAAGCCCATGAACATCGAGGCCGACGCGCTGCGCCACGATGAACTCAAGCAGACCAGCGTCTTCACCGGCAATGTGGTCATGACCAAGGGCACCATCGTGCTGCGCGGCGCGCAGCTCGACGTGCGCCAGGACGCCGATGGCTACCAGTACGGCGTGGTCACGGCCGAGCCGGGCAAGCGCGCCTTCTTCCGGCAAAAGCGGGACACGCCACCGGGCCAGCCCGACGAGTTCGTCGAGGGCGAGGGCGAGGTCATCGAGTACGACGGCCGCGCCGACACCGTGAAGTTCATCCGCCGCGCCGAGCTGCGCCGCTACCGTGAGGCGCAGCTGACCGACGAGGTGCAGGGCGCCGTCATCGTCTACAACAACCTGACCGACGTCTTCACCGTGGACGGGCAGAAGAACGCGCCGGCCGGCACCAGCGCCGGCACGCCCGGCGGCCGCGTGCGCGCCGTGCTCTCGCCCAAGGAGCCCGCCCCGGGTACGGCGCCGGCGCCCGCGCGCGGCGAGCCGCCGGTGCTGCGCCCCACTCCCAGCCTGGGGGGCACCCAGTGAGCGCGGTCGTGAACGAGACGCCCGCACTCGCCACGTCCGCAAGCCTGCCCGACGGCGCCAGCCGGCTGGAGGCACTGCACCTGCAAAAGTCCTACGGCAGCCGCAAGGTCGTCAAGGACGTATCGCTGGTCGTGCAAAAGGGCGAGGTCGTGGGTCTGCTCGGCCCCAACGGCGCGGGCAAGACCACCTCGTTCTACATGATCGTGGGCCTGGTGCGCAGCGACGGCGGCGACATCCGCATCGACGGCCAGTCGGTGGCCAACATGCCCATCCACCGGCGCTCGCGCCTGGGCCTGTCCTATCTGCCGCAGGAGGCCTCGATCTTTCGCAAGCTCAACGTGGAGGAAAACGTGCGCGCGGTGCTGGAGCTGCAGACCGATGGCGCCGGCCGGGCGCTGCCGCGCGCCGAGACCGAGCGCCGCCTCACCGAGTTGCTGCAGGACCTGCGCGTGGAACATCTGCGCAAGTCGCCCGCGCTCGCGCTGTCGGGTGGCGAGCGCCGCCGCGTGGAGATCGCGCGCGCGCTGGCCACGCAGCCTCGCTTCATTCTGCTCGATGAGCCCTTTGCCGGCATCGACCCGATCGCGGTGATCGAAATCCAGCGCATCATCGGCTTCCTCAAGGAGCGCGGCATCGGCGTGCTGATCACCGACCACAACGTGCGCGAGACCTTGGGCATCTGCGACCACGCCTTCATCATCAGCGACGGCCAGGTTCTTGCCCAGGGCACGCCGTCGGAGATCGTCGACAACGCCGAAGTGCGCCGGGTCTACCTGGGCGAGCACTTCCGCATGTGAGCGCCATGAGCCGGGGCATGACGCAGAGCCGAAAGACGGGAGCCAGACCGTGAAGCCCAGCCTGTCGCTGCGCGTCTCGCAGCACCTGGCGCTCACGCCTCAGCTGCAGCAGTCCATTCGCCTGCTTCAACTGTCCACGCTGGAGCTGGCCCAGGAGGTCGAGCAGATGCTCGATGAAAACCCCTTCCTGGAGCTGGCCTCCGACGATGAGACGCATGAGCCCCCCGAGCCGGTGCGCCAGGCCGAAAGTGCTCCTATTTCAGAAGCTGCTGGCACTGACGTGGCTGGGGATGAAGGCCAAAACGAACCCGATACTCCCGACATCGCCGCACCGTCGGACTGGGAGGGTGACGGCAGTGAGAATCTGGCGGAAGACGGTGGCGACTGGGCTGCCGACGCGCCCGCCGGCAGCGCCAGTGCCGCCCGCGACGATGGCGGCGAGGCTGACGCCGCCGATCTCGCGCATGGCCATGAATCGCTCACCGCGCACCTGCACCGCCAGGCGCTGGCGCTGCGCCTGTCCGAACTGGACCGGGCGGCGCTGCGCTTTCTGATCGAGTCCCTCAACGACGACGGCTACCTGGACGAGCAGCTGGAGGCCCTGGCGGCCGGCCTCGCCGGGACCGACGACCTCGAGCAGGTCGAGGAACTGGTGCACCGCTTCACCGTCGCCCTGCGCCTGCTGCAAAACCTGGACCCGGCGGGCGTGGGCGCGCGTGACCTGGCCGAATGCCTGACGCTGCAGCTGCACGCGCTGAACCGCGACGAGGAGGGCGACCCCGAGGTGATTGAGGCCGCGCTGGCCATCTGCCGCCAGCCGCTGGATCTGCTGGCCAAGCGCGATGTGCGCCGCCTGGCCCAAGCCTGCGGCAGCAGCGAAAATGTCACGCGTGCCGCCATGGCGCTGATCGCGCGGCTGGAGCCGCGCCCCGGCCGCCGCTTTGCCGACGTGGAGCGCAACGTCATCGTGCCCGACGTGATCGTCAGGAAGACCGGGCGCGGCGCGCAGCAGGCCTTCAGCGTCAGCCTCAACCCCGACGTGATGCCTCGGCTGCGCGTGCACGACATCTACGCCAGCGCCCTGCGCCGCGGCAGCAAAGGCGACGGCCACCAGGCGCTGCAGGCGCGGCTGCAGGAGGCGCACTGGTTCATCAAGAACATCCAGCAGCGCTTTGACACCATCCTGCGCGTTGCCGGCGCCATCGTCGAGCGGCAGAAGAACTTCTTTGTGCACGGTGAGCTGGCCATGCGCCCGCTGGTGCTGCGCGAGATCGCCGACGAGCTGGGCCTGCACGAGTCCACCATCAGCCGCGTGACCACGGCCAAATACATGGCCACGCCGCAGGGCACCTTCGAGCTCAAGTATTTCTTCGGCTCGGGCCTGGGCACCGAGACCGGCGGCAGCGCGTCCAGCACGGCCGTGCGCGCGCTCATCAAGCAGTTTGTGGCGGCCGAAGATTCGCACAAGCCACTGTCGGACAGCCAGCTCGCCGAGATGCTCAAGGAGCAGGGCATAGAGTGCGCGCGCCGCACCGTGGCCAAGTACCGCGAGGCGCTGAAGATAGCGCCCACCAATCTGCGCAAGGCGCTTTAGACAGGGACACCGGATGGCACGCATCGTCTTCGAACTGCCGGCGCGGTTCGGCTTTTGCACCGAGTTGCAGATCTACATCAGCCATGTGAACCATGGCGGCCACCTGAACAACGCCCAGCTGCTCAGCCTGGTGTCCGAGGCACGCCTGCGCTTCTTCCTGTCCCTGGGCTACAGCGAGGGCAACGTGGCCGGTCTGGCCACCGTGGTGGGTGACATGCTGGCGCAGTACAAGTCCGAGGCCTTTCATGGCGAGACGCTGCGCGTGCAGATGACGCCCCAGGACTTCAACCGCTACGGCTTCGACCTGGTGTTCCGCATGACGGAGAAGAGCCAGGGGCGCGAGGTCGCCCGCGGCAAAACCGGCATCGTCTTCATCGACCGCGATACGCGCCGGCCCGCGCCCATTCCAGAATCGGTGCGCGCGCTGCTGCTGCAGTGCGCCGCACAACCGCAATGAACCAACTTCAACTCTTCCTGCCCTGCGCCGCCGGCGTCGAGGGCTTTCTGGCCGACGAGGTCCATGGCCTGACGGGCCTCACGGGCCAGGACCTGCTGGTCGGCCGCGCCGGCGTGCTGCTGCGCGCCGGCTGGCGCGACGCGCTGCGGCTCAACCTGCACAGCCGCCTGGCCCAGCGCGTGCTGGTGCAGCTGGCCGACGGGCCGTATCGCGGCGAGGACGACATCTACGCCCTGGCCGCCGACGTGGCCTGGGAGGCCTGGTTCACCCCGCGCCAGAGCTTCAAGGTCGAGATTACGGCCCAGCACAGCCCGCTCAAGAGCCTGAACTTCGCCGCCCTGCGCGTGAAGGACGCCGTGGCCGACCGCTTCCGCGCCAAGGCGGGAAGCCGCCCCGATGTCGAGACGCGCTGGCCGGACCTGCGCATCCATCTGCACCTGACGCGCGAGCAGGCCACCGTCTATATCGACACCTCGGGCGAGCCGCTGTTCAAGCGCGGCTGGCGCGAGGACAAGGGTGACGCCCCGCTCAAGGAAACCCTGGCCGCGGCCATGATCGCCGCCACCGGCTGGAACCCGCATGGCGATGCGCCGCTGCCGCTGTACGACCCCTGCTGCGGCAGCGGCACGGTGGCCATAGAGGCGGCGCAGATCGCCAGCCGCATCGCGCCGGGCTTGAAGCGCCGCTTTGCGTTCGAGAAGCTCCTGCCCTATCAGTCCCATGTCTGGACTGCTATCAAAGAGGAAGCTGTCAGTGCCGTCACTACGCCGCCAGTTCCCATTTTTGGCAGTGATGTGTCGCACCGCATGGTGGACTTCGCCCTGCGCAACGCCGAGCGCGCCGGCGTGGCCGCTGGCGTGCAGCTGCGCGGCGGCGACGCGCTGCAGCGCATGCCGCCCTGCGAGCAGCCCGGCGTGATGCTGCTCAACCCCCCGTACGGCGAGCGCATTGCCGCCGCCGGCAGCTTCGGGCGCAAGGCCGGCGAGCGCATGGCCCAGGTGCAGCGCGTCGGCCGCGAGACCGCGCAGACGGAGGACGGCGTGGACTTCTTCGCCCAGTTGGCCGCGCACTGGAAGAAGCACTACGCCGGCTGGCAGGCGTGGCTGCTCACGCCCGACCTGAAGCTGCCCGGCAAGATGCGCCTGAAGGAGTCGCGCCGCGTGCCCCTGTGGAACGGCCCCATCGAATGCCGCATGTTCCGCTTCGACCTGGTGGCGGGCTCGGCGCGTGCGCGGGCGGCCGCAGAAGCACCCGATGCGTCCTGAGCTGCGCCTGCCCGCCATGGCGCAGCCTGGCGAGGGCATTCGCCCCCTGGTGCTGGACACCAACATCGTGCTCGACCTGTTCCTCTTCGCCGACCCGGCCGTGGCCGGCGTGCGCACGCTGCTCCAGGCGCGGCGCCTGGACTGGGCTGCCACCCAGGCCATGCGCGACGAGCTCGAGCATGTGCTGCACTACCCCCACCTGCAGCCGCGCATGCGGTACTACGACACCACGGCGCAAGACATCCTGGCCGCGTTCGACGCGGGCGCGCGCCTTGCACCCGAGGCAGCGCGTGCGCCCTATGTCTGCAAGGACGCGGACGACCAGAAGTTCATCGACCTGGCCGTGGCGCAGCGCGCCATCCTGATCTCCAAGGACAAGGCTGTTCTTTGCATGCGAAAAAGGTTGCTAGGCCTTGATGTGCAAGTGGCGGCAGCTATTGCTATTGAAGCACCATGCGCCGTGCATGGCGTGCAGACCTGAAAAATCCGCCTGTCTGCTGCGGTGCAGCGCGATTTTGATTGTGGTTTATACTTACGACCAAGGGTTAACCCGTAGTGGTTAACCCGGTGCTGAGTGACGTTTGAGATGCGCGCCGCCTGTACCTGATCGGCATCTCAGATAGGAACCACCATGCGCAGAGCCATCCTCTCGATCCTCGAGTTCATCCAGGAAGCCCGTGAGGCACATCTGGCCATTGCCAGCCAATAATGCAGGCCGCATTGTGCGGCGCCACCCACAGTGGAAGTCACGCCCCATCGCCGCCTGGCATGGGGCGTTACTGTTTGGCCGCGAACGTGGCGATGGAGACGGAAAACAGGCGACCAGCAGCTATATAAATGATAGTGTCTCAGGCGCTCGCGCTACACTGGCCCCCTTTCTTCCCACGCCTGCCGCGACGCGAAAGCTGCATCACCATGACCACCGCCGACACCACCCCTCATGACGCCAACAGCCCGGCCCTGGGCCCCGATGAACTCGACGAGCTCGACCAGCTTCTCGACGAACTGCGCACGCGCGAGGAAGACGTGCCCCAGTGGGAGTTCTGCGACGGTTTCCTGACCGCCCTGGTCTGCACGCGCCGCCCCGTGCCCGCAGCCGAATGGCTGCCCATGCTGCTGGGCGACGGCTATGTGATCGAGGCAGACGAACTGCCGCTCATCGCGCCGTTCAAGGACGTCGCACAGCAGCAGCGCTTCCTGCAACTGTGGCAGCTGCGCAGCGCCGAGGTGGCGGCCCAGCTCGACGCACAGGCCGAGTCGCTGGACCAGGATGACGCCTTCCAGCCCGAGGTCATGGACATGCGCGGCGCAATCGCCAGCCTCCCCGAGGAAGAGCGCACCGAGATCGACGGCCAGGAGATCCCCTCATTCGGCCAGGTCTGGGCGCTGGGCTTCATGTTCGCGGTCGAGAACTGGCCCGACGACTGGGCCGCCCCGCGCGACAAGGAGGCCGCCGAGTGGCTGGACGCCGCGCTCGAATCCATCGTCGCCCTGACCGAGGACGACACCGGCAAGCCCGAGATCTGCATGTACGCCGAGGACGGCCCGCCCAGCACCAGCCAGAACCGCCTGGAGGTCTTCGGCGAGGCCATCTGGGCCGTCTATGACCTGCGCCAGCTCTGGCGCAGCCTGGGCCCGCGAGTGGAAACCATCATCAAGGCCGCGCAGCCCGGTCGCAACGACCCCTGCCCCTGCGGCAGCGGCAAGAAGTACAAGAAGTGCTGCGGGGCGTGAGCGGCGCCGACCCGCGCCCCGACTCCTGTGGGGCGAGGCCGGCGCGGCTGGCCTGGGTCAGGCCTTGCGCCGACGGCTGACGGCCAGCCCGCCGAGCGCCAGACCGACGAGGGCCAGCGATGCGGGCTCGGGCACTGCAGTGCCGGAGGTGCTCTCGTAGTAGCCGACCGTGTGGTTGTCCGACTCGTAGCCGCCGACGGCCGGGCTCTCCAGGAAGCGTACGCGGTCAAAACCCAGGCCGCTTTGGTCGTAGAAGTTCAGGAACACATAGGGCTGCGATGCATTCGCACCCGTGGCCGGGTTGCCGCAGTATGGGCTGCTCGGGCAGTTGCCCGTCAGTGCCAGAACCTGTGCCGGATCGAAGCTAAACAGCAGCGAGCTGCCGCGGTAGAACTCGACCTGGTTGCCGTTGTCGAGTGCCGACAGCCAGTAGCCGAAGTAGGTCACAGGAACCGCATTGCTCGAGGAGTCCTGGGCGGCCAGCGTCAGCTCATAGGGTGAGGCACCAAAGGCCACCGCGTAGTTGCCCGTGTTGCCGGCGCCGCCCCATTGGTCGGCAGGCATGATCTGCACGGATTGGTACGTGCCGGTGATCGTCGTGGCGCCGCCAGAGGTGCCGAAGTCTGTCGTGAAGGTCTGGTTGGTGCCTACGGTGCGCGTGTCGAAGGTCTCCACACCGTGGTAGGTGAAGCCACTGGTGGAGTGGGCGACGCCCGGTG
>JAFECU010000254.1 GCA_018242005.1 Pseudomonadota bacterium
CGCGTGTGCCAGGCGATGTCGGGCGCCTCGTGGCGCATGAAGTAGCTCACGTCCAGCGTGTCCCACAGGTTCCTGTGCGCCTCGTGGGGAAGGCTGCTCAGTGCCAGCAGGATCAGCGCCTCGCGCTTGCGCGCCTCGATCTCGGCGGCTGGGTCGGGTGCGCGCCCGCCGAGCACGCGCAGCGTGGCGCGGTACAGGTCTTCAAGCAGCTTGCCCTTCCACGCGTTCCAGACCTTTGGAGACGTGCCGCGTATGTCGGCCACCGTGAGCAGGTAGAGCGCGGTGAGATTGCGTTCATTGACCACGCGACGTGCGAAGGCGTGGATGACGTCCGGGTCGGACAGATCCTGCTTTTGCGCCACCTGGCTCATGGTCAGGTGCTCGGCGACAAGGAACTCGATGAGCCGCGCGTCCTCTCGCTCCACGCCATGCTGGCGGCAGAAGCGCCGCGACTCCTGCGCGCCAATGCGGGAATGGTCGCCGCCTCGGCCCTTGCCGATGTCGTGGAACAGCGCAGCAATGTACAAAACCCAGGGCTTGTCCCAGCCGCTGGCCAGCTGCGAGCAGAACGGGTATTCATGCGCATGTTCGGCCATGAAGAAGCGCCGCATGTTGCGCAGCACCATGAGGACATGCTGATCCACCGTGTAGACGTGGAACAGGTCATGCTGCATCTGGCCCACGATGCGACGGAATGACCACAGGTAGCGCCCCAGCACCGAGGTCTGGTTCATGAGCCGCATGGCATGCGTGATGCCGCGCGGTTGCCGCAGGATCTGCATGAACAGGGCGCGGTTGGCCGGGTCGCGGCGAAAGCGCCCGTCCATCACGGCGCGCGCGTTGTAGAGCGCACGCAGCGTGCGAGCCGAGAGGTCCTTCAGGCCCATGGTGCTCTCGTAGAGCAAAAAGGTTTCCAGGATGGCGTGTGGGTGCCGCTCGTACAGGTCGTCGCTGGCGACCTCGATCAGCCCGGCCTTCTCGAAGAAGCGCGCGTTGATGGGGCGCAGCTCGTGCGTGGAGGGGTTGAGCCGCTCCTCGATGCCCAGCAGCAGGATCTGGCTGAGCTGCGACACGGCCTTGGCCGCCCAGTAGTAGCGGCGCATCAACGTCTCGCTGGCGCGCATGGCCAGGCGCTTGCCGTCGGGTGCGGTCGAGCGGTAGCCGAACGCCTCAGCCACGGCGGTCTGCAGGTCGAACACCAGTCGGTCCTCGCGGCGCCCGGCCAGCAGGTGAAGACGCGCGCGGATCAGAAACAGCAGCGCCTCGTTGCGCTCGATCTGGCGTACCTCGAAGGGTGTGGCCAGGCCGTTTGCCGCGAGTTCGCGCCAGTGGCCGCCCAGACCGGCGGCGCGCGCAGCCCACAGGATGAGCTGCAGGTCGCGCAGGCCTCCTGGGGACTCCTTGCAGTTGGGCTCCAGCGCGTAGGGCGTGTCCTCGTACTTGGTATGGCGCTGGCGCATCTCCAGCGTCTTCGCGACCAGGAAGGCGCGCGGATCCATCTGCACTTCATAGCGGCCACGAAACTCGTCGAACAGCGCCGCACTGCCGCAGACCAGGCGCGATTCCAGCAACGCGGTCTGCACCGTCACGTCGGCCGCGGACTCGGCCAGGCATTCGCTCACGGTGCGCACGCTGGAGCCGATCTCCAGCCCCGCATCCCAGCAGCTGCCGATGAACGTCTCTATGGGTGCGCGCGCCGCGTCGTCGGCAGCCGCCGTGGCGTCGGGCAGCAACAGCAACACGTCCACGTCGGAATGCGGGAACAGTTGGGCCCGGCCATAGCCGCCCACCGCCACCAGCGCCCAGCCGGGCGGCAGCTGCGCGCGCGTCCAAAGCCGGCACAGCAAGCCGTCGGCCAGCGTAGACAGCTTGCGCAGCAGGCTGCGGATGGTGCGTGTGGAGGCGCCGGGCGACTGCAGCCTGGCCAGCAGGTCGGCCTTGTCATGGTGGTAGCCGTCGCGCAGTGCGGGTAGCGGCGCGGGATCGGTCGGGACTGATGGGGGGTGGCGTGATGACATGAGGCTGATTTAGCAAGAATCGTGCGCGCCACCCCGGCGCTGGGGGCTCGATCAGGTGGTGGTGGTCGTCACGAACGAGGGCAGGGCGGGCGAGCCCGCCGACAGCGTGAGCACGTCATAGCCCGTGGGCGTGACCAGCACCGTGTGCTCCCACTGGGCGGACAGGCTGCGGTCGCGGGTGACAATGGTCCAGCCATCGTTGCCCAGTTCCTTGATGTCGCGCTTGCCCAGGTTGAGCATGGGCTCGATGGTGAAGGTCATGCCGGGCACCAGTTCCTGGCCCGTGCCGGGGCGGCCGTAATGCAGCACCTGCGGGTCTTCGTGGAACTTCTGGCCGATGCCGTGGCCGCAGAACTCGCGCACCACCGACAGGCCATGGCCCTCGGCAAACTTCTGGATGGCGTGGCCGATGTCACCCAGGCGCGCGCCGGGCTTGACCTGCTGAATGCCCAGCCACATGGACTCGAAGGTGAGCTGCGACAGCCGCTTGGCGGCGATGGAGCATTCGCCGATCAGGTACATGCGGCTGTTGTCGCCGTACCAGCCGTCCTTGGTGATGACGGTGACGTCGACGTTCACGATGTCGCCCTTCTTGAGCGGCTTTTCGTTCGGTATGCCGTGGCACACCACATGGTTGACCGACGTGCACAGGTGGCCGGGGTAGGGCGGGTAGCCCGGCGGCTGGTAGCCGACGGTCGCCGAAACGGTGCCCTGCCGGGCCATGCATTCGGCGCCCAGGCGGTCGATCTCCAGGGTGGTGATGCCGGGCTTGATGTGGGGCGCGATGTAGTCCAGCACTTCGGAGGCGAGACGGCAGGCCTCGCGCATGCCGGCAATGCCTTGGGCGTCTTTGATGGTGAAACTGGTCATGGCGTAAATTATCCCATTCGCATTTCTTCCTTGCAGGCGCCGGTCTGCGTGTCAAGGTGGCCGCCGTTAAAATGCCGGGTTACCACGCATACGCGCCGCCTGGCGCGGCGGCCCCAATCAGCGGCCGCCCGCGCCCTGTGGCAGCCAAGCCTTTACCTCCCACCATTCCAGGCCGCCATACCGTGACCTTGCACATCACCCAGCTGGAGGGCGGCAATGCCCTCAGCACTTTCCGCGCCCAGCAACTGCTGCCCCAGCTGCAGGCCATTCACCCCAAGATCGAAGGCCTGGCCGCGCGCCATGTGCACCTGGTGGCGCAGGACGCAGCGCCCACGCCCGCAGCTCTGGAGCGGCTCAATGCGCTGTTGACCTATGGCGACCCGTACGAGGGCCCGCAGGATGGCTTGGCGCTCTTGGTCACGCCGCGCCTGGGCACGGTCTCGCCCTGGGCCTCCAAGGCCACGGACATTGCCCACAACTGCGGCCTGATCCTGCGCCGCATCGAGCGCATCACCGAATACCGCATTGCCCTGAAGGGCGGGCTGCTTGGCGGCAAGCCCGAGCTGAGCGCCGGGCAGCTGCAGCAGGTCGCAGCGCTCCTGCACGACCGCATGACCGAGTCGGTGGTCGCCACGCGCGCCGAGGCCGAGCGCCTGTTCACCGAGCTGCAGGCCGAGCCCATGGCCTTCGTCGATGTGCTGCAGGGCGGCCGCGCCGCGCTGGAGGCTGCCAACAAGGCCTGGGGCCTGGCGCTGGCCGACGACGAGATCGACTACCTGGTGAACGCCTTCACGGGCCTCGCACGCAACCCCACGGACGTGGAGCTGATGATGTTCGCCCAGGCCAACAGCGAGCATTGCCGGCACAAGATCTTCAACGCCCAGTTCACCATTGACGGCGTGGCGCAGGACAAGAGCCTGTTCGGCATGATCCGCAACACCGAGGCCTGCGCGCCCCGGCACACCATCGTCGCCTATGCCGACAACGCCTCCATCATGGAGGGCAGCGCCGTCGAACAGTTTTATGCAAAATTCGACTCCAGCGCAGGAGGGGCAAGCGCACCCAGCTATCAAAAGCGAAGTGGCACCCATCATGTGCTGATGAAGGTCGAGACGCACAACCACCCCACGGCGATCTCGCCCTTCCCCGGTGCGGCCACCGGCGCGGGCGGCGAGATCCGCGACGAGGGCGCCACGGGCCGCGGCTCCGAGCCCAAGGCCGGGCTGACGGGCTTCACGGTCTCCAGGCTCTGGGGCAGCGCGGTCGGCCGGCCCGAGCACATCGCGAGTCCCTTGCAGATCATGACCGAGGGGCCGCTGGGCGGCGCCGCGTTCAACAACGAGTTCGGCCGCCCCAACCTCTGCGGCTACTTCCGCGAGTACGAGCAGCAGGTGGGCGTTGGTTCCGAGGCCGTGACGCGCGGCTACCACAAGCCCATCATGATCGCGGGCGGCCTGGGCACCATCGACGCACGCCACACCAAGAAAATCCTGTTCCCCGCGGGCACGCTGCTGATCCAGCTGGGCGGCCCGGGCATGCGCATCGGCATGGGCGGGGGCGCGGCCAGTTCCATGGCCACGGGCACGAATGCGGCCGAGCTGGACTTCGACTCCGTGCAGCGCGGCAACCCCGAGATCGAGCGCCGCGCGCAGGAGGTCATCAACCACTGCTGGGCGCAGGGTGAGCACAACCCCATCCTGGCCATTCACGACGTGGGGGCGGGCGGCCTGTCCAACGCATTCCCTGAGCTGACCAACGACGCGGGCCGCGGCGCGCGGTTCGACCTGCGCGCCGTGCAGCTCGAGGAATCGGGCCTCGCGCCCAAGGAGATCTGGTCCAACGAGAGCCAGGAGCGCTATGTGCTGGCCATCGCGCCGGATTCGCTCGAGCAGTTCAAGGCCTTCTGCGAGCGCGAGCGCTGCCCGTTCGCCGTGATCGGCGTGGCCACCGAAGAGCGCCAGCTGGTGCTCGAAGACACGGCGGTGCAAGGCGGCGACCAGAAATACCCCGTGGACATGCCCATGGACGTGCTGCTGGGGAAGCCGCCCAAGATGCAGCGCGACGTGACGAGCGTGCAGCGCAGCCTGCCCCCGATCAACCTGGACGGCCTGGCGCTGGAGAAGGCCGTGATCGAGGTGCTGGCCCACCCCACGGTGGCCTCCAAGCGCTTTCTCATCAACATCGGCGACCGCGCCGTGGGCGGCCTCACGCACCGTGACCAGATGGTCGGCCCCTGGCAGGTGCCCGTCGCCGACGTGGCCGTGACCCTGGCCGACTACCGCGGCTTTGCCGGCGAGGCCATGGCCATGGGCGAGCGCACGCCGCTGGCCGCCATCAACGCGCCCGCGTCGGGCCGCATGGCCGTCGCCGAGGCCATCACCAACCTGTTGGCCGCGCCCATCGACCTGCCGCGCGTGAAGCTGTCGGCCAACTGGATGGCCGCCTGCGGCGAGCCCGGCGAGGACGCCGCGCTGTACGCCACCGTCAAGGCCGTGGGCATGGAGCTGTGCCCCGCTTTGGGCATCTCGATTCCCGTGGGCAAGGACAGCCTGTCCATGCGCACGCAGTGGAGCGAAGGCGGCGAGGTGAAGAAGGTCACCTCGCCCGTGAGCGGCATCATGACGGCCTTCGCCACCCTGGCCGACGTGCGTGGCACGCTCACGCCCCAGCTCGACGCCACCGAGCCCGACAGCACCCTGGTGCTGATCGACCTGGGCCGCGGCAAGGCGCGCATGGGCGGCTCCATCCTGGGGCAGGTGCTGGGCCAGAGCGGCAACGAGACACCGGATCTGGACGACGCCAAGGACCTGATCGCCCTGGTGAACGCCGTCAACGCGCTGCGCGCCAAGGGCCAGATCCTCGCCTACCACGACAGGGGTGACGGCGGCCTCCTGGCCACCGTAGCCGAGATGGCCTTCGCCGGCCAGCTGGGCGTGGCGCTGAACGTGGACATGCTCATCACCGAGGGCGACGGCATCAGCGACAGCCGCATGGACAGCGGCGAGGGCAAGAACTGGGGTGCCCAGGTCAGCGGCCGGCGCGACGCACAGACCCTGGCGGCGCTGTTCAACGAAGAGCTGGGCGTGGTGCTGCAGATCCGCACGGCCGACCGCGCTGCCGTCATGCAGACCCTGCGCGAGCATGGCCTGATCCAGTGCAGCCACACCATCGGCAAGACGCGCCCGGCCACGTCGCCCATCGACGCCGGCAAGGGCGAGCTCCAGGTCTGGCGCGACGCCAAGAAGCTGTTTGGCGCCACCTTGTCCGACCTGCACCAGGTCTGGGACGCCGTGAGCTGGAAGATCTGCCAGCAGCGCGACAACCCCGCCTGCGCCGACAGCGAACACGCCGCCATGGGCGACCCGGCCAACCCCGGCCTGCATGTGCGCCTGAGCTTCGACCCGAGCGAGGACGTGGCCGCGCCCTTCCTGAACCTGGCGCGCCCCAAGGTCGCCGTGCTGCGCGAGCAGGGCGTGAACTCGCATGTGGAGATGGCCTACGCCTTCACCGAGGCGGGCTTCGAGGCGTTTGACGTGCACATGACCGACCTGCAGGCCGGCCGCGCACGCCTGGCCGACTTTGCTGGCGTGGTCGCCTGCGGCGGCTTCAGCTATGGCGACACGCTGGGCGCGGGCATAGGCTGGGCGCGCTCCATCACCTTCAACGAGCGCCTGTCCGAGGAGTTCCAGCGCTTCTTCGGCCGCGCCGACACCTTTGCCCTGGGCGTGTGCAACGGCTGCCAGATGTTTGCCGAGCTCGCCGACATCATCCCCGGCGCCGAAGCCTGGCCGCGCTTTACCACCAACCAGAGCCACCGCTTCGAGGCGCGCCTGTCCATGGTCGAAGTGCTGGATTCGCCCAGCATCTTCCTGCAGGGCATGGCCGGCAGCCGCCTGCCCATCGTGGTCTCGCACGGCGAGGGTTACGCCAACTTCGCGCGCCGCGGCAGCGCCGAGCGCGTGGTGCCCGCCATGCGCTATGTGGACAACCACGGCCTGGCGACCGAGCAATACCCGTTCAACCCCAATGGCAGCCCCGGCGGCCTCACGGCCGTGACCACGGCAGACGGGCGCTTCACGGCCATGATGCCGCACCCTGAGCGGGCCTTCCGCAACATCCAGATGAGCTGGACGGATCTTGCCGCCACCGGCGGACTGGAGGCCCTGAGCCCCTGGATGCGCCTCTGGCGCAATGCGCGCCGATGGGTGGCCTGACGCTTCTGCAACTATGAAAACGATAGCTCCTGGCACTTGCATGGCAAGTGCCAGGAGCATTTTTTTTGGCATAGCTAGCGATATCCGCTGATTTGTCCTCCCAGGGCACGCGATGTACGCGCAGCTCGTCATCCCCGCGAAAGCAGGGATCCAGGCGCAACCCGGGCCGTCGATTCGCCGCCGCTGTGGACTCCCGCTTTCGCGGGGATGACGGCGGGTTTCACATCATCCGCAATCGCTAGCTGAGCCTTTTGTTTTCACACCCAGATGGCGTGTGGCTGGTTTGCGACATGCGGGCAAACGTCTATGGACATGGGTATTCGGAAGTTGATCCAAGGCAAAGTTGACCATTTTGCTGGTAGGCCTAATGGGTGCACGGGGGTCGTCCCCGTTCAACCCAAGGTAGAGCAATGAAGAAGAATCTGCTGGCACTGGCCATCCTGTGTGCAATGACTTCCGGTGCGGCTTACTCGCAGCAGCAGGGCGGCCAATGGCAGGTGCGCGTACGCGCCGTGCACCTCGAAAGCGAAAACGGTGGCGCCGCGGGTGCGGCGGGCGTGAGCATCAACGATCGCTGGATCCCCGAGCTGGATGTGTCGTACTACTTCACGCCCAACTTCGCGGCGGAGCTGGTGCTGACCTACCCGCAAAAGCACGATGTGCGCCTGAACGGCGGCAAGATCGGCACGCTCAGGCACCTGCCGCCCACGCTGCTGGGCCAGTACCACTTCACCGGCATGGGCGCCTTCAAGCCCTATGTGGGCGCTGGCATCAACTACACGCGCTTTTCCAACGTGGACATCGCTGGTGGCGCGCTCACCGTGAAGAAAAACAGCTGGGGCCCTGCGCTGCAGGTCGGCTTTGACTATGCGTTGGACAAGAACTGGTCGCTGAACTTCGACGTGAAAAAGGTCTATATCGACACCACGGTCAGCGGCGGCATCGGCAAGTTCAAGGTTGACCCGGTGCTGGTGGGTCTGGGCGTGGGCTATCGGTTTTAAGCCTGCCTCGTTCATGGTGGGGTAGGGGCTGGCGCCGGTCGGGCGCCAGCCCTTTTTTCTGCTGCGGCGCCAACGTCTGCCACGCCCGACGCGGCATGGCAAGGGGCGGTGCGCAATTTGCGCGGCCGTCCTACCCGCAGTGCATGCCTTGGCCGGCGTGGCGCCCGGGCTGTGTGCCATAGGCTTCAGCGCTATGCCTGCCATCGCCCCAACCGCCTTTTTGCGTGCGGCGCAGTCCTCGCGCAGCCCCATGCCTGCCTTGCAGCCCCCAGCGCAGTGGAATCCGGTGCGCTGGCGCGAGATCACGGGCGCCCTGCTGGCGCCGCGGGCCAGCATCTCGCCCAAGTATTTCTATGACCAGCGCGGTTCCGAACTGTTCGAAGCCATCACGCGGCTGCCCGAGTACTACCTCACTCGCGCCGAGCGTGCTCTGATGCGCTGCCATGGCCGCGCCATTGCCGAGGCCGTGGGCGCCGACCGCGTGGTGATTGAGCCGGGCGCGGGCAGTTGCGACAAGGCGCGCGCCCTGTGCTCGCGGCTGGCGGCAACGCATTTCGTGGGCGTGGATATTTCGGCGGACTACCTGCATGGCGCCGTCGCGCGTCTGCGCAAGGCCTTGCCGCGGCTGGATGCGCGTGCCGTCGGCGGCGACATCACGGTCGGCCTGCGCCTGCCGCCGGACATTCCGGCCGAGCGGCGCCTGGTGTTCTATCCGGGCTCGTCCATAGGCAATTTCGACCCACCGCAGGCGCTGGCGCTGCTGGCGCAGATGCGCGCACTGGTGGGCAATGGCGGCGCGCTGCTGATAGGCATCGATCTACCCAAGGACAGAACGGTGCTGGAGGCGGCCTATGACGATGCGGCCGGCGTCACGGCGGCCTTCAACCGCAATGCGCTGGCGCATCTCAACCGGCTGATAGGCAGCGACTTCGACACGGGGCAATGGCGTCACCGTGCGTTTTTCAATGATGCTGCCTCGCGCATCGAGATGCACTTGGAGGCCCAGGGCCCGCAGTGCGTGCGCTGGCCAGGTGGCGGGCGCGACTTTGCCGCGGGCGAGCGCATCCATACCGAGAACAGCTACAAGCACTCCCTGCCGGCCTTCACCGCGCTGCTGCGCCAGGCGGGTTTTTCCGAAAGTCAGGCCTGGACCGACACGCGCGGCTGGTACGCCATGGTGCACGCGCGCGCTTGAGAGACTTGCCATGAGTGCCGCAGGCTTGGGGCCCATGCACATAGCGGCAGACAGCGACGCCGCAAGTCGCTATGTGGCCGTGCGCGCTGCCACCGAGGCACTGGCGCTGCCGCTTTCGGCGGAGGACTGCTGCGTGCAGCCCATGCCCGACGCCAGCCCCACGAAATGGCACCTGGCGCACACCAGCTGGTTCTTCGAGACCTTCATCCTTGAGGCCTACGAGCCGGGTTTCCGCGCCTTCGACCCGGCGTTTCGGGTGCTGTTCAATTCCTACTACCAGGGCGTGGGGCAGCAGTATCCGCGCCCGCGGCGCGGCCTGCTGACCCGGCCGTCGCTGGCCACGGTGCTGGCCTACCGCGCCGACGTGGACGCGCGCATGCGGCAGCTGCTGGGGCGCGCCGATCTCTTGGACGAGGCTCCTGCGCTGGCGGCGCTGCTGGAACTGGGCCTGCAGCATGAGCAGCAGCACCAGGAGCTGATCCTTACCGACATCCTTTACCTGCTGTGGTGCAACCCGCTGTGGCCCGCGTACAGCGAGCGCTGGGCAGCACCCGCACCCGGTTCCGAGGCGCCCGCATGGCAGCGGTTCGAGGGCGGTCTGGTCGAGATCGGGCACAAGGGCGCAGGCTTTGCGTTCGACAATGAGCTGCCGCGCCATACCGTCTACCTGCAGCCCTGCGAGCTGGCGACGGGTTTGGTCACGAATGCCGACTACCTGGCCTTCATGGCCGATGGCGGCTATTGCGATCCTGCACACTGGCTGGCCGAGGGCTGGGACTGGCGCCGCGATCAGCAGATCAACCACCCACTGTACTGGCGCCAGGAGGGGCAGGGCTGGAGCGAGTTCACGCTGGCCGGCTCCAGGCCGCTGGCGCCGCAACAGGCCGTGGCTCATCTGTCGTACTACGAGGCAGACGCCTACGCGCGCTGGGCCGAAGCGCGCCTGCCCACCGAGGCCGAGTGGGAGGCGGCGAGCGCGGCGCCGGGTGCCGCTTTGCAACAGCTGTTTGGCACGCTGTGGCAGTGGACGCAGTCCAGCTACGCGCCATATCCCGGCTTTGCCACTGCGCTGGGTGCGGTGGGGGAATACAACGGCAAGTTCATGGTCAACCAATATGTGCTGCGCGGCAGTTCGTGCGCCACGCCGGCGGGCCATGCGCGCGCGAGCTATCGCAACTTCTTCCCGGCCGCGGCGCGCTGGCAGTTCACGGGACTGCGCCTGGCGCGTGATGTGAAGTAAACCGAGATCCGGCAGTTGACCGCTTGTGGTCTTCATTAAGGTCTCATGGAGATCGGCCTTTTCGGCGCCAATGGCGCTCACCGGTTCGGTGAACGCGCCATGCGCCCGGCGGCACCAGGCTGGCCATGCCGTGCCCGGCTGAGCTTCCTCGCGCACGGGCGTGCGCCGCATCCTCTGGCCTTGCCTGACGCGCCGATCACGTCACTGACGGGTGCATCCAGCTGCTGGATCCAGGGTAAAGGTGGCGTAAAGCTGCCCCCAAACACTATAAAATGAATAGCTACCGGCGGCGTATGTGTGGGAGAAATTAGGGTTTTTCCTCCTGCCGTGACGTTCGCCTGCTGGCCGTGACGGGGCTGGGCCGGCTGCTAGGATGCAGGCTATCTCGCGCTTGCAGACTCTCCCCGCATGGACGCCCCCACAAACTCATCCACCCCAGTGTCCGACGTTCGTGCAAGCGGTCGCTGGCGTGCCCTGTTGCTGACACTGGCATTGATCGCGGTACTGGTCGGTTCCGCCTGGTACCTGGTGCAGCGCTCACGAGCGCCTGCGGGATCGGGGGGCGGGGGTGGGCCAGGTTTCGGCGGCGGCTCGGCCAGCGTCACCGTCGGCGTGGCGAGCGCCGTGCAAGGGGAGCTGCCCGTGATCGTCGATGCGTTGGGCACCGTGACTGCACCGGTCACGGTGGCGCTGGTGCCGCAGGTCTCTGGCGTGCTGATCGAGGTCCTGTTCACCGAGGGGCAGCATGTGAAAAAGGGTCAGGTGCTCGCGCGCATTGATCCGCGCCCATTTCAGCAGGCCTTGGCCCAGGTGAAAGGCCAGGTAGCCAAGGACGTAGCACAGCTTGCCGCCGCGCGCGTGACGCTGGAGCGCTACCAGGAACTGTGGAAGCAGGACTCGGTGGCGCGCCAGACGCTCGATACACAGGTGGCCCTGGTGCAGCAGCTGGAGGCCACCGTGCAGGCCGACCGAGCCAACGAAAGCGTGGCACAGCTCAACCTGGACTACACGACGCTGCGCGCGCCCGTCAGCGGCACCATAGGCCTGCGTGCGGTGGACCCAGGCAACCTGGTCAGCAGCAGCACAAGCACAGGCATTGCCACCGTTACCCAGGTTCAACCCATAGACGTGGTGTTCGCCGTGCCGCAGGATCGCGTGCCCGCCGTGCTGGCCGCACAGCGGCAGGGAACACGGCCGGTCGCAGCGCTGGACCGTGCGCGCACTCGGACCTTGGCCCAGGGGCGTTTCCTGACGCTGGACAACCAGATAACCACCGCGACCGGCACGGTGCGTGCCAAGGCGCGCTTTGACAACAGCGATGGCGTGCTGTTCCCCAACCAGTTCGTCAATGCGCGCCTGCAACTGGGCAACGACGCCGGCGTGCTGGTGCCCGTGACCGCAGTGCGCACCGGGCCGCAGGGTGACTATGTCTACGTGGTGGACGGTGACAACATGGCCCATATGCGCGCCATCGTGCGCGGCATTGCCAGCACCGACCAGGTACTGGTCAGTCAGGGGCTTCAGGCGGGCGAGCGCGTGGTCACCGAAGGCGGCGACCGCGTCAAGGACGGTGGCCACATCCAGCTGGCAGCAGCTGCGCCGCAGGATGCGGCCTCTGCGCCGGGCGCGGGGCGGCGTTCGGGGCGCACAGGTCGGGGTGGCGCCAGCGTTCCGGCCGCGGGCGCGAGCAGCGCATCGGCGGGCCGCTGACCGCCCAGGTGCCATGAACGTCTCGCGCATCTTTATTAAACGGCCGGTGGCGACGGCCCTGTTCATGCTGGCCATTGTCCTGGCCGGCCTGGTCGGGCTGCGTTTGCTGCCGCTGGCGGCCCTGCCGCAGGTGGACTACCCGACCATACAGGTGCAGACGCTGTACCCCGGTGGCAGCCCCGATGTCATGAGCCGCACGGTGACCGCGCCGCTGGAGCGCCAGTTCGGCCAGATGCCGGGCCTGTCACGCATGAGCAGCGTCAGCAGCGCCGGTGTGTCGCTGATCACCTTGCAATTCGTGCTGAACCTGAACATGGATGCGGCCGAACAGCAGGTGCAGGCGGCCATGAATGCGGCCAGCGCACTGCTGCCTGCCGACCTGCCGGCACCGCCCGTGTACGCCAAGGTCAACCCTGCCGATGCGCCCATCATGCAGCTGGCCGTGACCTCCGACAGCCTGCCGCTGACCGAGGTGCAGAACATGGTCAACACGCGGCTGGCGCTGCGCATCAGCCAGATCGACGGTGTGGGCCTGGTGACCCTGGCCGGTGGCCAGCGCCCCGCCGTGCGCGTGCAGGCCAACCTGGAGGCGCTTGCGGCCATGGGCCTGTCGCTCAATTCCATCAGCACCGCCATCAGCTCTGGCAATGCAAGCACTGCCAAGGGCAGCTTCGATGGCCCCAAGCGCCAGTACAGCATCAACTCCAACGATCAGCTGACGAGCGCAGAGGACTACCGCGAACTGATCGTGGCCTATGTCAGCGGCGCGCCCGTGCGCCTCAAGGACGTGGCCCAGGTCGTCAACGGTGCCGAGAACAACCGGCTGGGCGCCTGGACGGGCATCAAGCCGGAGAGTGCAACGCCGACTGCCGAGTCGCCCGGCGGCCCGGGCGCCCTGCGGGAGCGCGGCCTGCTCACGCCGGCCATCATCCTGAACGTGCAGCGCCAGCCCGGCGCCAACGTGATCTCAACGGTGGACGCCATCAAGCGCCGGCTGCCGCTACTGGAGCAAGGCCTGCCGCAGAGCGTGAAGCTGGCCGTTCTGACCGACCGCACGCTGGGCATCCGCTCCTCTGTGGAGCATGTGGAGATGGAGCTGCTGCTGGCTGTGGTGATGGTGGTGCTGGTGATCTTCTTCTTCCTGCACAGCCCGCGCGCCACGGTGGTGGCCTCCATCGCCGTGCCGATATCGCTCACGGGCACCGTAGGCGCGATGTACCTGCTGGGCTACTCGCTCAACAACCTCAGTCTGATGGCGCTGACCATCGCTACGGGCTTCGTTGTCGATGACGCGATTGTGATGATTGAGAACATCGCCCGGCATCGTGAGATGCGTGTGGACGCCGCAGGCGCGCACGCGGCTGGCGCAGCCGACGTGGGCCGAAGCCAAAACGACCGGGACATGCATAAGTCGCCGTTGCAGGCGGCCCTCGACGGCGCGGGCGAGATCGGCTTCACCATCATTTCGCTGACCGTGTCGCTGATTGCGGTGCTCATCCCGCTGCTGTTCATGCAGGAGGTCATCGGCCGGCTGTTTCGTGAGTTCGCCGTCACCCTGGCCATCACCATATTGTTTTCGGCGCTGGTGTCGCTGACGCTGGTGCCCATGATGTCTGCGCGCTGGCACGACCGTGAGGGCCAGGCGCCGGGGCGCTTCGGCCGCTGGGTACAGGAAATTCTCGACTGGACGGTGCACCACTATGATCGCAGCCTGCAATGGGTGCTGGGTCACCAGCTGCCGACGCTCCTGGTGGCGCTGGCCACGCTGGCGGTGACGGCGCTGCTGTACGTGCTGATCCCCAAGGACCTGTTTCCTACGCAAAGCACGGGGCAGCTGCAAGGGCAGGTGAGGGCGGCGGCCGATGTTTCGTTCGAGCGCATGTCAGCCCTGCAGGGCGCGGTGGCGCGCGAGGTGCTGCAAGATCCGGCGGTGCAGTCGGTGAGCTCGGTGGTCGGGGTGGATGCCGCCAACAACACGGCCCTGCCCCTGGGCAAGTTGGTCATCAACCTGCGCCAGCGCCCACTCTTTGGCGATTCCGAGGCCACCATCATGGCGCGGCTGCGCGCGCAGGTGGCGCGGCAGGTGGCAGGGGCGACGCTTTTTCTGCAACCGACCCAGGACCTGACCATTGACTCCGACACCGGGCCGACCGAGTACCGCTTCGACCTGGAGGGCGTGGACACCGAACTCGTCAACCACTGGGCGCAGCGATTGGCCCTGCGCCTGCAAAGCGTGCCCGAGGTACGCCATGCCACTACCAATGCGGGCGCCAGCGGTCCGTCGGCCATGGTGCAGGTGGACCGCGACACGGCCGCGCGCCTGGGCATCACCGCCAGCAGCCTGGACAATACGCTCTACAACGCCTTTGGCCAGCGCATCGTCTCCACCATCTTCAGCGAGACCAGCCAGTACCGCGTGATCCTGGAGGCGGCGCGCGGGGACGCCGCCAACCTCCAGGCGCTGCGCGATCTGCCGGTGCAGACCACGGGTGGCGGCGTGGCGCCACTGGGTTCGTTTGCGCACATCGTGGAGCAGCCGGCGCCACTGGCAGTGCAGCGCGTGGGCCAGTATCCGGCGGCCACCGTGGGCTTCGACACGGCGCCCGGCGTCAGTCTGGGGGCGGCCGTGCAGGCGGTGCAGGGCGCCGTGGCCGCCGAAGGCCTGCCGGCGGCACTCACGCTGCGCTTTACCGGCGCCTCGGGTGCCTACCAGAGGTCGTTGTCCAACCAGCTGTGGCTGATCATTGCGGCGGTGGTGTGCGTGTACATCGTGCTGGGCGTGCTCTACGAGAGCTACGTGCATCCACTCACCATCCTGTCCACGCTGCCCTCGGCCGGCGTGGGGGCCTTGCTGGCCTTGTGGCTCACAGGCCATGCGCTGGACGTGGTGGGCATCATCGGCCTGGTCCTGCTCATCGGCATTGTGAAGAAGAACGCCATCATGATGATCGACTTCGCCATCGAAGCCGAGCGTAACGAGGGCAGGAGCGCGCGCGAGGCGATCCATCAGGCGGCGCTGCTGCGCTTTCGCCCCATTCTGATGACCACCCTGGCGGCGCTCGCGGCAGCGGTGCCGCTGATGTTCAGCTGGGGCGACGGTGCCGAGCTGCGCCGCCCGCTGGGCATTGCCATCTTCGGCGGCCTGCTGCTGTCGCAGCTGCTGACGCTCTACACCACGCCCGTCATCTATCTGTGGTTCGACCGGCTGGGGCAGCGCCTGCGCCGCGCGGGTGATCCTGCCCATGCATCCCTCAGTGAGGGCGCATGAACATCTCGCGCGTCTTCATCGAGCGACCCATCGCCACCCTGTTGCTCACGCTGGGCCTGGCACTGGCGGGTATCGCCTCATACTTCATCCTGCCGGTGGCACGGCTGCCGGCGGTGGACTTCCCGGTCATCTTTGTCAGCGCCAACATGGCCGGTGCAAGCCCCGCCGACATGGCGCGCACGGTGGCAACGCCGCTGGAGCGCACGCTGGGCACCATTGCCGGCGTCAATGAGATGACCTCGTCGAGCAGCACGGGATCGACGCGCGTGGTGTTGCAGTTTGACCTGAACCGCAAGATCGACAGCGCCGCGCGCGACGTGCAGGCTGCCATCAACGCCGCACGCGTCGACATGCCGGCCAACCTGCGCGCCAACCCGACCTACCGCAAGGCCAACCCGGCGGCACAGCCTTTCATGATCCTGGCGCTCACGTCCAGCTCGCGCACGCCGGGGCAGATCTACGATGCAGTCAACAACATCCTCAGCCAGCGCCTGCTGCAGGTGCCAGGCGTGGGCGATGTGACGCTGGGCGGCAGCTCGCAGCCGGCGGTGCGCGTGGAGCTCAACCCATTTGCGCTGAGTGAGCTGGGCATCAGCGGCGACGATGTGCGCGCCGCGCTGCAGGCCAACAATGCCAACCGGCCCAAGGGCATCATCGAGCTGGGTGGCGCCGACGACGGCCGTGCGCTGCAGGTGTTGACCCCCGCGCCGGGCCTGCGGGCCGCCGAATATCGGCAGTTGATCGTGGGCATGCGCAACCAACAAGAAGTGCGACTGTCGCAGGTGGCGCAGGTCACCAACAGCGTGCAGGACACGCGCACGCGCGGCATGTTCAATGGGCAGCCGGCCATCATCGTCAGCATTACCCAGCAGCCCGGTGCCAACCTGATCGCCACGGCCGACGCCATCGATGCGCTGCTGCCGCAACTGCGCGCGCAGTTGCCGCCCGATGTCGAGCTGGACGTTGCCATAGACCGCACCGGCTCGGTACGCGCCTCGGTTTTCGAGGTCGAGGTGACGCTGGTCATCGCCGTGCTGCTGGTGGTGCTGGTGGTGGGGTTGTTCCTGCGCAACCTGCGTGCGGCGCTGATTCCGGCCGTCGCCACCGTCGTGTCGCTGCTGGGCACGTTCGGCGTGATGTATGCGCTGGGCTACTCCATCAACAACCTGACGTTGATGGCGCTCACGGTGGCGACGGGCTTCGTGGTGGACGATGCCATCGTGGTGCTGGAGAACATCTCACGTCACCTGGAGATGGGTCAGTCGCGCCGGCGCGCGGCGCTCGACGGTGCGCGCGAGGTTGGCTTCACCGTGCTCACCATCAGCGTGTCGCTGATCGCCGTTTTCATACCGCTGCTGTTCATGGGCGGGCAGCCCGGGCGCCTGTTTCGTGAGTTTGCCGTCACGCTCTCCAGTGCCGTCATGATCTCGCTGGTCATCTCCTTGACCACCACGCCCATGCTGTGCGCGCTGCTGCTGCCGCTGCATGGCGGGCGCGCGGCCGACCATGACGGCATGCCGCCGCGCCGCAGCCTGGCAGCACGCCTGCGCCGGTGGCTGGCGCGCTGCACGAGCGG
>JAFECU010000255.1 GCA_018242005.1 Pseudomonadota bacterium
CCGGACACCTTCATCAGCTGCTACCCCAACGCCGGCCTGCCCAACCCCATGAGCGACACCGGCTTCGACGAGACGCCCGAGGTCACCAGCCGCCTGGTGCATGACTTCGCGGCCGAGGGCCTGGTGAACATCGTGGGCGGCTGCTGCGGCACCACGCCGGACCATATCGGCGCCATTGCGCGCGCGGTGGCGCCCGTGGGCACGCGCCGGTTGTTCCAGCCGGCCTGACGCGGCCTCCACAAACCGCACACAAAGGCGCAACGGCGCGGCAAGATTGCACGCCCATACTGGTGGGCTGCATTTCCGGAGCCCTTTCGCTGTGATCAACCACGCCCAACTGCTGGCCGACGAGGCCAGGTACTGCTCGTTCGGGGACACCGTCCACTACGTCAATCCGCCCAAGATCTTCACCGGCTGCGAAGGCAGCTACATGTATGACGATGCAGGCACGGCGTATCTGGATCTGCAGATGTGGTACTCGGCCGTGAACTTCGGCTACAAGAACAAGCGGCTCGAAGCCAAGATGATCGAGCAGCTGCAAACGCTGCCCCAGATCGCCAGCCAGTACCTGCACCCGACCAAGATCGAGCTGGCCAGGTTCATCGCCCAGGACGCCGAGAAGAAGTGGGGCCACAAGGGCCGCGTGCACTTCAACGTGGGCGGCGCCCAGGCCATCGAGGATTCGCTGAAGGTCGTGCGCAACGCGAGCGGCGGCAAGAGCCTGATGTTCGCCTTCGAGGGCGGCTACCACGGCCGCACGCTGGGCGCCTCCAGTATCACCAGCAGCTACCGCTACCGCCGCCGCTTCGGCCACTTTGGCGACCGCGCGCAGTTCATTCCCTTCCCCTACCCGTTCCGCCGCCCCAAGGGCATGACGGCCGAGGAGTATTCGGACCAGATCGTGCGCGAGTTCGCGCGCAAGTTCGAGAACGAATACCACGCCATCTGGGACCCCAAGACCAACCAGTGCGAATACGCGGCCTTCTACGTGGAGCCTATCCAGGGCACGGGCGGCTACGTGGTGCCGCCGGCGAATTTCTTCAAGGGGCTGAAGAAGGTGCTCGACGACCATGGCATCCTGCTGGTGGTCGACGAGATCCAGATGGGCTTCTGGCGCACCGGCACGCTGTGGTCGGTGGAGAACTTCGGCGTCAACCCCGACGTGCTGGTCTTCGCCAAGGCGCTGACCAATGGCCTCAACGCCCTGTCGGGCCTGTGGGCGCGCGAGGAGCTGATCAACCCCACGGTCTTCCCGCCCGGCTCCACGCATTCCACCTTCGCCTCCAACCCGCTGGGCACGGCCCTGGGCCTGGAAGTCATGAAGATGACCCACGAGGTGGACTTCGGCCGCCAGGTGCGCGAATCGGGCGCCTACTTCCTCGAAGGCCTCAAGGAGCTGCAGAAGCGCCACAAGGAAATCGGCGACGTGGACGGCCTGGGCCTGGCGCTGCGCGCCGAGATCTGCACCGAGGACGGCTTCACGCCCAACAAGGCGCTGCTCGACAAGATGGTGGACATCGGCCTGGAAGGCGGCCTCCAGTACGAGGGCCAGAAACGCGGCCTGGTGCTGGACGTGGGCGGCTACTACAAGAACGTGATCACGTTCGCGCCCTCGCTGATGATCACGCGTGCCGAGATCGACGAGGCCATGGTGCTGCTCGATCAGTTGATCACCCGCGCCAAGGCAGCCTGAGCGGGGCAGCCGAGGCGCAATGGCGGCGCAGCGCTTTCACAACCAGCTTGAACCCGGCGGCCTGCTCGCGCAGTTCGCTGCCCAGCCGCCCGAGGGCTTTTCGCCACTGCCGGACTGGCCCGCGCCGGCCTTCACGGCGCCCTTTGACCTGCTGACCACGGCCGACGACGCGCTCAAGGCGCGCCTTGTGTCCTTGCCGGGCGGGCGGTGGCTGGCGCGGCGCCTGCGCTGGCGCACCGATTTCGTCGGCACCACGGTCAGCGAATACGCGGTCCTGCCGCGCATGGCCGCGCCCGCGCTGGCCGCCACGCTGCGCGCGCGGGCGGGGCGCACGCGGCTGACCATCGTGAAGGATCTGCCGCAGGACTCGCCGCTGCTGCCCGCCGAGGACAACGCGCACGCGCGGCAGCTTTGCGACGCACTCGCCGGGGCCGGTTTCATACTTCTCGAAGGCCAGGCCCTGGCCTATGTGCCCATGGATTTCGCCAGCATCGACGAGTATCTGGCACGCCTGTCCAGGAACCGGCGCAGCGATCTGCGGCGCAAGCTCAAGAGCCGCACGCGGTTGCACATCACGCGCATCGCCACGGGAGACGACTTTGCCGATGAGGAACGCGTCGATGCCTATTACGCGCTGTTCGAGGCGGTCTACGACCAGAGCGAGATCCACTTCGACAAGCTCACGCGCGGCTTCTTCGCGGGTCTGCTGCGCAGCGGCGGCAACGGTGGCATCGTGTTCGAATACCGCGACGCGGCCAGCGGCGCGCTGCTCGGCTGGAACCTGTGCTTCGAGCACGGCGACAAGCTGCTCGACAAGTACATAGGCCTGAATTACCCGGCCGCGCGCGAGGCCAACCTGTACTTCGTGAGCTGGATGGTGAACCTCGAATACGCGCTGGAGCGGGGCCTGTCCCACTACGTGGCCGGCTGGACCGACCCCGAGGTCAAGGCCCAGCTCGGTGCACGTTTCACCCTCACCCGCCACGCCGTCTTCATCCGCAACCCGCTGCTGCGCGCGCTGGGCCGGCGCCTGGCCGGGCATTTTGAAAGCGACAGCCAATGGAGCGAGCAGAGCTGAACCCGTGGCGCCCCGTGGTACTGGACCTGGACGGGTCGGTGGGGCCGCTGCCGGACGAGCTGCGTCTGCCGCTGCGGAATTGGCAGGAGGCGGTGCGCTTTGGCTGCGGCCTCACGCGCTTTGCGCGGTTCCGCGCTGCGCTGCAGGCCGCATTGCCGCCGCGCCACGGCACGGTGCTCATGGGCAGCGGTGATTTTCATCACCTGTCCTGGCCGCTGATGGAGCGCTGCATCGCCCGCCAGCGCGAAGCCCTGCGCGTGGTGGTGCTGGACAACCACCCCGACAACATGCGCTTTCCCTGGGGCGTGCACTGCGGCTCCTGGGTGCGGCGCGTGGCACTGCACCCGGCAGTGGCCCATGTGCATGTGGCGGGCATCACCTCGCAGGACATAGGCCGCGCGCATGCCTGGGAAAACTACCTGGCGCCGCTGCGTCAGGCCAAGCTGACCTACTGGAGCTGCGGCGTGGACACCGGCTGGGCGCGGCGCCTGGGGCTGCAGCAGGCCTTTCGCGGCTTCGCCAGCGTGGCGGAACTCACGCAGGCACTGGCGCAGATGCTGCGCGAGCAGCCACAGGCGACCTACCTTAGCATCGACAAGGACGTGTTCGCCCCCGAGGTGGTGCGCACCAACTGGGACCAGGGCCGGATGCAGGAGGCCGAGGCGCAGGCCATCATCGACGCACTGCGCGGACAGATCGTGGGCAGCGACATCACGGGCGATGTATCGTCCTGGCGCTACGCCACCTGGTGGAAGCGCCTGCTGTCGGCCGGCGACGGTCAGGACACGCTGATCGACCCGGCCCTGCTTGCCGACTGGCAGGCTGGCCAGCATGCGCTGAACGCCAGGCTGGTGGCGCAGATACAAGGAGGGAATGAAACATGATCGACGCCTTGCTGGAGCGCCTGCTGCGCCGCGCCTTCACCCCGCTGGTGCGGCGCGGCCAGCTGGAGGTGGTGCTGCCCGCGGGCCGCGTGCTGCGTTTCGGTGACGACGGCGAACCCCAGGTGCGCATGCGCTTTGCCGACCGCCAGGCCGCCTTTGCGCTGCTGCGCGACCCGGACCTGAACCTGGGCGAGATGTTCATGCAGGAGCGCCTGGTGGTGGAGCTGGGCACGGTCTACGACCTGCTCGAACTGCTGCTGCGCGACGCGCGCCATGCCCCCGTGCCCCTGAGCGTGCGCCTGCTCGACGCCTGGCGCATGCGCCTGCGCACCGTCCTGCAGAACAACCTGCCGCAGAAGTCGCAGGCCAACGTGGCGCACCATTACGACCTGGACGACCGGCTGTACCGGCTGTTCCTGGACCCGGAGCGGCAATATTCCTGCGCCTACTTCGAGCGCGGCGACGAGACGCTCGAGCAAGCCCAGCAGGCCAAGATGCGCCATATCACGGCCAAGCTGCTGGTGGAGCGGGGCCAGCGCGTGCTCGACATTGGCTGCGGCTGGGGCGGCCTGTCTCGCTACCTGGCCGAGGTGGCGGGTGCGGGCCATGTGACGGGCATCACGCTGTCTGCCGAACAGGTCGGCGTCGCGCGCGAGCGCGCCGCGCTTTCGCCCTGCGCCGAGCGGCTCGAATACCGGCTGGAGGACTACCGCGACACGCGCGGGCCCTTCGACCGCATCGTGTCGGTGGGCATGTTCGAGCATGTGGGCACGCGTTTTCACGACCGATTCTTCCGACAGTGCCACAACCTGCTGGCCGAGGACGGGGTGATGCTGCTGCACTTCATTGGGAACAGCGATGTGCCGGACTTCAACAACCCCTGGATCGAGAAGTACATCTTCCCCGGAGGCCATATTCCCTCGATGTCGGAGTTCACGCCGGCGATCGAGCGCGCGGGCCTGGTGATCTGCGACATCGAGGTGCTGCGCCTGCACTACGCGCAGACGCTGCGGCTGTGGCGCGAGCGCTTCCTGCTGCAGCGCGCCAGGGCGGCGCAACTGTATGACGAACGCTTCTGCCGCATGTGGGAGTTCTATCTGTCGATGTCGGAGACGGCCTTTCGCTACCAGGACATCGCCGTCTTCCAGCTTCAGCTGGCGCGCCGCCAGGATGCCGTGCCGCTGACGCGCGACTACATCGCCGAGCGCCGCGAAGCGCTGCGCAGGCGGGAGCTGCGGCTCGCCTGAAAACACGGCGCAAGCTCTGTAAGCCCTCCGTCATCCCCGCTTTCGCGGGGATGACGCGTACACATCAGGCTTTGGCACTTATCCATCAAGCGCTACATGCTCCAATATTTGAAGCAAACGCGCGAACCGCTCCTCATCCAGCCACGGGCTGTTGCTGACCGCCACGAGCCGCGCCGCCCAGTCGCGCGCACGCGGCACGTCCTCGCCGCGCGCGCCGGCCAGCACATGGTCGTAGCGGCCATAGTCCGGCAGCGCATGGACGAAGGGCAGGGACAGGCCCAGGCCCGCGCCCCAATGCGCGCGCAGCAGCGCGTCGCGCGCGGCGCCACTGTGAAGGCGCAGCAGCAGCACCGGCCAGGTGCCGCGCGTGCCGGGAACAAGGTCGCCCACCACCTCCAATCCGGGTATGGCGGCCAGGCGCGCCATACGCTCGTGTGCCTGGTCGGCCAGTCGCGCCTGAAAACGCCCCAGCCTGTGCAACGCACGCACAGCCACGCGGCGGCGCCAGGCGCCCAGCGCATGGCGCGGTATGACGTCGCCAAAATCGTCGCCCGCGGCCTGCACCCAGTCGCCGCGCGCCAGCGCCGTGCGCAGCGGCCGGCCATAGGCCCTGTCCAGGCCACTGGGGCGGTACAGCAGGGCGTAGCCCAGCAGCTCAAGGCTGCGGCGCCATTCCCAGTTGCGGCTCACGCAACGCGCGGCCTGGCCCGCCTCGCGCAGGGCCTCGCGCAGCGCGGCTTGGCGCGCCAGCAGCACGCCGCCTTCGTAGGTCGTCAGGCCCTTGCCCACGGCCAGGCTGTAAAAACCCAGGTCGCCCTGCCAGCCCACAGGCTCGCCGTGCACGCGCGCCCCCAGGGCCTGGGCCGAGTCCTCGATGACATAGGCGCCCACGGCACGCGCGCAGGCCAGGGCCGCGCCCACGTCGGCCACGCGGCCGCACAAATGCGTGGGCAGCAAGGCCAGCGTGCGTTCACTGCACAGCGCTGCCAACTGCTCGGGATTCATGTCCGGCCGGTCGGGCAGCAGGTCGCACAGGCGCGGCCGCAGGCCGCTTTGCGCCACGGCCAGCGCCACCAGCGGACAGGTGTAGGCGGGGATGACGACCTCGGTGCGCGCGGGCGCCAGGCGCCTGAGCGCGGCCAGCGCCACCATCAGGGCCGACGTGCCCGAGCATTCGAGCTGCACGGCCGGCACGCGCAGCCAGCGGGCAAGGGCGCCGGCCAGATCGTCGTCGCCCCAGGGCCACAGGTCGGCCAGGTGCAGCGGCAGGCCCGCCGTGGGCGGCGGCATATGTTCAGCCATGGTGCGGCGGCTCGGCCAGATGGGCCGCACCCGCGCTGGCCGAGCCCGCGCCCGGATTGCCGCCCGCGTGGCCGGCGGGGTCGTCGTGCGCGCCGGCCTCGCTCGTTTCGCTGACGGCCAGGCAGGCGATGCCGGCCACGATGAACAGGCCGCCTATGAGCTGCGGCGCGCCGATCTGTTCGTTGAAGAACCAGTGCGAAAGCGCCATCACCGACAGGATCTCCAGGTGCGAGGCGGCAAACGCCGGGCCTATGGGGGCGTGGCGCAGCAGCGTCATCCATGAGAAAAACGCGCCTATGTAGCCGATGAAGGCGCCGTAGATCCAGGGCTGGCCGAACACGCGCAGCAGCCAGGCGCCGGAAAATTCCAGCGGCAGCGCCGTGTTGCCGGCCTGCTTGAAGCTGAGCTGGGCCAGGGTGTCGAAGGCCATCAGCACCAGAAAGCCGATGAGGTAGAAGCGCTTCATCTTCATGTCAGTGCAGCCCGACGATGGCCACGCCGATGGACACCAGGACGATGCCCGCGACGCGCATGGGCGCCAGCCGCTCCTTGAACAGGACGCGACCGAGCACCATGATGGCCACGATATTGATGGAGCCCAGCAGCACACCGTCCGACAGCGGCACCAGCGACAGAAAGGCCAGCCACAGCAGAAACTCGGCCACATAGCAGGCCATGCCGGCCCAGATCCAGGGCCGCGCCAGCATGAAGCGCCAGCGCGCCATGCCATCGAGCGCGCCGGGCTCGCTGGCCGCCGCCTTGAAGGCCAGTTGGCCACCGCTGTCCACCAGCACGTTGAGCACCCACAGCGTGACGGCCAGGGGCGAGAGCTCGCTACCCATCCAGGCCCGCTCCCGCGCCGTCCGCGATCCGGGCCACGAAGTCGTTCATGCTGGCGATCACGGTGCGGCGTTCACGGTCTATGGTGATCATGTGGTAGCAGTTGTCCAGCAGCACCAGTTCCACCTGGGCATGAATGGCGCCGCGCGCGATGTCATGCGCGTTGCCGACGGCGGAGATGTCGTCCTCCTTCGCGTGCACCACCAGGCAGGGGGCGCGCAGCCTGTCGAGGCGACCGAGCACGCGCGCCGCCAGGCGCCGCAGTTCGATGATGGACCACCAGGGGTTGCCCGGCAGCCCGGCGGCGGCGCTGTCGCCGCTGTGCATCTGCTCGACGACGCGCGCGCGCAGCGCCTCGTCCTTGATGCCGTAGGGTGGCTGCTCCATGAACACGCGGTGGCGGCCTATGCCCAGCCGCCTGAACAGCGGCAGCAGAAAGGCCAGCCGCGTGTAGAACGGAATGCTCCAGCCGTCGTAGCGGAAGGTGGTCGAGAGCGCGCACACACCATCGACCTGGTCGGGATGCTCCTCGGCCACGGCCAGCGAGAGCAGCGCGCCCATGGACAGGCCGGCCACCACCACGCGGTCCACATGGCCGCGAAAGCGCCGCAGGCCCGACTCCACGCTGGCCAGCCAGTCGGTCCAGCGCGTGTCCACCAGGTCTTCCATGGCGCCGCAGTGGCCGGCCAGCTGCACGGCGTAGACGGTGAAGCCGTGCCGGTGCAGGCCCTTGGCCAGCACGCGCATCTCGGCCGGCGTGCCCGTCAGGCCGTGCACCAGCAGCACGCCGGTGCGCGCATGGGCGCCCATGCCCGGCATGACGAATTCGTGGCGCGTCTGGCACAGGCCGTGAAGCGCTTGCACGAACGGAGCGCGCGCATTCATGCCGGCGCCTCCAGGCCCAGCAGCACGCCTTCGAGCAGGTCCCTGGCCTGGGTGAAGTCGGTGAATGGCGCGTGGGAGATGCCATGCTGCTCGCAGTGCGCGATGAGCTTGTACTTGGCGAGCACAAAGTCGGCCCGGCCCGAGACACAGAAGTCCGAGGTGCTGTCGCCCACGTAGAGCACGCGCCCGGTCGGGCCCTGGGCCTCTGCCAGGCGCTCGCATTTGCAGTTGCCGCTGGCGCGCTCGCAACGTGGGCTGGCCCAGGGGAAGTCCAGGCGCCAGCTGCGCTCGCCGGTGTGCGCCAGGCGGTTGGCAACCACGGGCAGGTGGCCCAGACCGTGGCGGCGCAGCACATGGCGTATGCAGTAGTCCAGCCCGTCGCTGACCACCTGGACCTGCACGCCATGCTCCTGCGCCAGCTGCACGAAGCCCGCGAAACCAGGGTCGATGGCGATCTCGTCCAAATGTGCCTGCAGCTCGGCTTCGCTCATGTCCAGCAGCGCCACCTGGCCCTTCATGCATTCGCGCGAGCCGATCTCGCCGCGCTCCCACGCGTCTTCGAGCTCCCGCCAACCGGGCTGGCCGAAGCGGGTGAGCAGGGTGTCGGTCACGTCCAGCAGGCTGATGGTGCCATCGAAGTCGCTCTGTATGGTCCAGCCGCTTGCGTCCAGGAAAGTGATGCGTTTATTCATGGAAAGTCACCCTCACGTTCTGCCCCACGCGCGCGCCCTGCGGCACCTCGTCGAAGGCCAGCAGGCAGTCCACCACGCGCACGGGGCCGCGCAGCGCGTCGTCCTGCAGCCGGGCCTGGCCATACACGGGGCTGATGCGGAGCACCCTGGCATCCGGCAGGGCCTGCTGCGCACCGCCGGCGTCGCTGTCAGCGACAACGCTGGCGCGCATGCCCACGCGCACGGCGTTGACAAAGCTTTCGTTGAGCTCGGCGCGCACGAGCAGCGGCCGCGCCGGCAGCAGCACCACGGCGGTAGCGCCGCTGCTCACGGCCGTGCCCGGCTGCGCCGCCACGCGCACGGCCACGCCGGCCTCGGGCGCGCGCAACTCCAGACGGCGCTGCTGCGTCTGCTGCTGTTGCAGCTTGGCCTGGGACACACGCACCTCGGACTGGGCCAGATCGGCCTCGGCCTGGGCGTCCTGAAGGGCCTGCGCGGCCTCGTCCCGGTTCTGGGGGTCGGCCGCGCCCTCGCGCACCGCGGCCTGCCAGCGGTCAAGCGCCCGGCGCAGCGCGGGCAGGCGCGCCGCCTTGGCCTTGGCTCGGGCCTGGGCCAGCTGCAGCTCGGAGCGCGCCACGGCCTGCTCGGCCTGCAGGTCGTCGCCCACCAGGCGCAAGAGCGGCTGCCCCTTGTTCACCTGCTGCCCTTCCTTGACCAGGACCTGCTGAACCACGCCGGACGTGGCCGGGGCCAGTTCCAGCAGGCCACCCTCAACCTCGACCTTGCCGCGCGCCACGGCGACGGGGGTCCTGTGCTGCGCCGCGGCGGCGGGAGTCTGTACCTGTGCATGCGCGTCGCGCTGCGGCGAGCAGCCGGCCAGGGCCACGCCCAGCAGCAGCGCCGCGGCCAGGGACAGGAGTTGCGTTTTGTGCTTCATTCTTGGTTGACCGTGTTGGGGCGCCAGTCGTTGCGGATGGCACCGTCCTCCATGCCCAGCACGCGGTCGGCATGGCGCACCAGGCGCGGGTCGTGGCTGACGCACAGCACCGTCGTGCCATGCGCGCGCGCCGCGCGGTGCAGGATGTCGATCACGCGCTGGCCGCTCTCGGCGTCCAGCGCGCTCGTGGGCTCGTCGGCGAACAGCAGCTGCGGCTCCTTGGCCATGGCGCGGGCAATGGCCACGCGCTGGCGCTCGCCGCCGGAGAGCTCGGCTGGGCGCATGTGGCTGCGGTGGCTCATGTCCACCTCGTCGAGTGCTCGCTCGGCGCGGTGCAGGCTCTCGGCATTCTTGAGCCCCATATAGCCCAGCGGCAGCTGCACCTGCTCCAGCGCCGTGAGCGCGGGAAACAGATTGAAGCCCTGGAACACGAAGCCCGTGTGGCGCAGGCGGAAATGCTCCAGCGCGCGTGCGCCCATGGCGCCCAGGTCTTCGCCCAGGGCCATGGCCTGGCCCTCGTCGGGGTGCTGCAGGCCCGACAGCAGCGACAAGAGCGTGCTCTTGCCACAGCCCGAGGGGCCGGAGATCAGGCTCAGCTCGCCCGGGTACAGCGCAATCGACAGGCCCTGCAGCACTTGCACGCGCACATGGCCCGACAGAAAGGACTTGGAGAGGCGCACGGCCTGCAGGCTGGGCTGGCCGAGGGGGGTGTCGGGCATGCGCGCGGTCATGGCATTCAACGCAGCAGGGCCGCCGGATCGGCGCGCAGCACACCGCGCACCGCGCCCAGGCCCGACAGCAGCGACAACACCGCCACCAGCACGCCGCAGGCCGCCACGGCGGCAACATTCAAGGACACGGGGACGCGGTAGACCGCGGCCAGGCCCAGCAGGGCGGCGCTGGCCAGGGCCGCGAGCACAAAGCCCGACAGGCCGATCCAGAAGGACTGTTCGACCACCACGCGCCCCAGGGCCGCTCGGCTCACGCCCAGGGCGTTGAGCGTGGCGTATTCGCGCGCCGAGCCCACGACCACGGTGCGCAGCGACTGACTGGTGACCACGGCGCCGACGATGCACACCACAATGGCCATGAACAGCACGCCCGCGCCGGCGCCCGTGTCCAGCATCCAGTAGAGCTGAGAGCGGTGGGCGAAGTCGCGCGCCGTCCATACCTCATAGGGGCCGAAGGCGCTGTGCTGCGGCTCCTGCAGGCGCTGGCGTACCACCTGGGGATCGACGCCGGCGCGCACGGCAGCCACGAAATAGGTGGGACCCGACTGGGCGGCGGCGCCCGCGATCTCGCGCGCCGTCTCCAGCGAGGCCAGCACATTGGCCCCGCCCAGGCCGCGCAGGCCGTCCACCACGGCCACCACCTGCACGCGATGGCCGTTGATCCAGGCCTGGCCACCCTCGCGCGCGCCCAGGCTGGACAGGTCGGCTCTATCCACGATCACGGCGCCGGGCTCGCGCAGGCGTTCGCGCTGCCAGCCGCTCAGGGCGTGGGAGAACATCAGGGCGCCGGCGCCCGTGCGTATGCCCGAGAGGTAGATGGACACGCCGCCGCCGCCCACATCCGCGGCCGAGGTGCGCCAGTCGCCGTCCACCCACTGATAGGGCTCGACGGCCGTGATGTCAGGGTCCATGCGCAGGCGCATCTCGACATCGGCGCCGATGCCGCGGCCGAAGTTCACGCTCTGCGTGCCCGGAAAACCGATCCACAGATCGGCGCCCGAGGCCGTGACGTACAGCGCCGCGGCGCCAAAGATGCCCAGCACCAGCGCCGCCTGCATGGCCAGCAGCACGCCCGAGAAGCCCACGGCGAAGACGCTGGGCACGAAGCGGCGCCATTCGTAGACCAGGGTCTTGCGCGCCAGCGCGATCACGATGCGCCTCCCGTCGTTGGCGCAGCCAGCTCGGGGGCCAGCGGCGCGCCGCCCAGCGCCTTGTAGAGCGACACATAGGCCAGGGCCCGTGCCGCACGCGCCGTGGCGACCTCACCCTGCGCGCGCAGCAGCGCGCGCTGATCGGACAGGGCCGACCAGTCGCTGCCCAGGCCCAGGCGCTGGCGCACGGCCTGGGCCGCGCCGCGCTGGCGCAGCTGATCCTGCGCGCCGGCCAGGGCCTGCTCGCGCGCCCGCTGAGCCATGAGCGCGGCCAGTGATCCCTCGACCTCGGCCAACCCCTCCAGGATGCTCTGGCGGTAGGCCAGGATGGCGCCCTGCAGCGCCTCTTCGCCGGCGTCGGCCTGGGCACGGCGGCGCCCCCAGTCGAACAGCGGCACGTCGATCAGCGGGCCCAGCAGCGGCAGGTCGTTGGAGCGGGCGCGGTAGTTCTGCGTCAGGTTGTACGAGTACAGCAGCGAGCCCGCGAGCTGAAAGCGCGGGTACAGGGCCGCGCGTGCCAGGCCGGCCTCGGCCGCGCGCTGCTCCACCTGGGCCTCGGCCAGCCGGATATCGGGGCGCGAGCGCAGCAGCTGCGCCGGCAAATCGCCCAGGGCCAGGCCATCGAGCTCGGGCAGGGTGGCTGCCGCATCGTCCTGCAGCCAGGCGGGGTCGGGCCGGTCGCGCCCCAGCAGCAGCGCCAGCCCATGGGCGGCGCGCGCCTGGGCCTCGGTGAGCTGCGCGGCCGCGGCGGCGCTGGTCTGCGCCTGGGCCTGCAGTTGGCGCAGCTCGTCCTGCGAGCCCAGGCGCTGCTCGCGGCGCACCTCGGCCAGCTGCTGCGCGCGCGCGTCCAGGCGCGCCAGGTCGGCCAGCAGTGCGCGCTGGCGCTGGGCCAGGCGGATATCGAGATAGCGGTGCACCACGTCGGCCACCAGGGCCACGCGCGCGGCCTGCAGGCGCGCGCCGGCATCGAGCAGGTCGGCGCGGGCGGCGCGCGCGCCGGACTCGGAGGCGCCGAACAGGCCCAGATCCCAGACCATGTCGATGCTGGCCTGGAAAAATGAATCGATGGCCGCAATGTCCTGCAGCGTGCGCACGCTGGCCGTGACCACGGGCCGATAGGCACTGGCGGCCGTGGCCGACAGCAGGCGCTGGCGCCGCAGCCGCGTCACGGCCTGGGCGACGTCAAGGTTGTGCGCCAGAGCCTCGTCCACCAGGGCATCGAGGCGCGCGTCGCCCCAGGGCTTCCACCAGGCACGCATGTCCACGGGCGCGGCGCCAGGAGTCACCGGGGGCGCGGGCTGGGTCCATTGCGCGGGCGTGGAGCGGTCGAGTTTGACCTCCACGGGCGCTGCGCAGCCCGCCAGCCACAGGGCCGCGCCCAGGCATGCCAGGGGTGCGGTGGCGATAGATTTCACGCGGAAGTGGTGCAAGTCAGGGCGGCGCATGCGGGTGCCGCTCTTGGCGCTGCGCCACTGCGGCTCGGGAAAGAGACGGAAAGCGGACATGGGTCGCCTTCGAAGCAGGCTATTGCAACGCCCCAAGGTGGCGCATCGGTGCACGCAATGTGGAGAATGTATGGAGGCCCGCGCCAAGTCCATAATTTCCGTCGGCGCGGCCGTCCGGTCGCGCACTCTTTTGACGCAGTTCCCCCAGCATGTCCGCATCCGCCCCCAGCGCCGCAACTCCGCTCGTGCTCGTCGTCGAGGACGAGCCGGCCATTGCCAGCATTCTCTGCGCCTACCTGGAGCGCGAGGGCCTGCGCGCGCGCACCGCGGCCGATGGAAACCAGGCCTTGCAGCTGTTTCGCCAGCTGCGCCCGGACCTGGTGCTGCTGGACATCCACCTGCCCGAGGTGGACGGCATCGACGTTCTGCGCACGATTCGCGACGAGGGCCAGACGCCGGTGATCATGGTCACGGCGCTGGCCGACGATATGGACAAGCTGCTGGCGCTGCGCCTGGGCGCGGACGACTATGTGGTCAAGCCCTTCAACCCGCCCGAGGTGGTGCCGCGCGTGCGCGCCGTGCTGCGGCGCACGCAGCTGAGAGCCCACAGTGCGCCCGCACCGATACGCGTGGGCGCCATAGAGATCGACGCCAGCGCCCACAGCGCCTGCGTCTACGACGGCGAAGGCCTGGCGCAGGCGCTGCCGCTGACGCTGACCGAATTTCGCCTGCTCAGTTGCCTGGCGGCGCAGCCACGGCGCTGCTTCTCGCGCGGCTATCTGATCGAGCAATGCCTGCCCGAGAGCGAGGCCCTGGAGCGCGTCATCGACTCGCACATGTCCAAGCTGCGGCGCAAGCTGCAGTTGGCCGGGCAGGACGGCTTGATAGAAACCGTGCGCGGCATTGGTTACCGGCTATGGCCCGCCGCCTGAACCACACCATCGATCGCATCTGGGTGCGCTTCGGCCTGTGGATCGCCGCGACGTCGCTGTGCTCCATCGCACTCATGGCGGCGTCCATGTTGCTGTTTTCCGAGCTGCGGTACCGCGACTTCTACAACGGCCTGCCCCTGGCCATTCGGGAAGAACTCGACGAGCTGCGCGCCAACGCCCAGGACAACAGCCCGCGCGTGCGCCAGATCTACAGCCAGTACGGCAATGATGACCTGCTGTTCGGCGAACGCTGGCCGCTTGGCATAGGCCTGGCGCTGTGCCTGCCCTTCGGCCTGGCCGTGGGCTTTTGGGTGTCGCGGCGCATCACGCGGCCGCTGACCTCCATGGTCGAGGCGGCGCAGCGCGTGGGCGAGGGCGACTACAGCGCGCGGGCCCTGGCGGGCAAGACGCATGGGGAGATGATCGAGATGATTGGCGCGTTCAATCACATGATCGACTCCGTGCAGGCGCTGGAGGAAGAGCGCCGCGCCACGGCGGCCTCGATCTCGCATGAGCTGCGCACACCGCTGGCCGTGCTGCAGGCGCGGCTGAGCGCGCTGTGTGACGGCGTGATTGCGGCCGATGCGCATGAATTCCAGACCCTGCTGGCCCAGGTGGAGCACCTGGGGCGCATGGTGGCGGACCTGCACACGCTGTCCATGGCCGACGCGGGGCAGTTGTCGCTGCACCTGCAGCGCCTGGACCTGAACGCGCTGGCCGCCGAAACCGTGGAACAGCTGCGCCCGCAGCTACAGAAAAGCGGCATGGCCGTGGATCTGCGGCTGCCGCTGGAAGAGGGGCTGGCCGACATCCGCGCCGACCGCGACCGCATGCGCCAGATCATCTCGAATCTCGTGGGCAACGCCATACGCCACGCGGCGCAGGGCGGCTGGCTGGGCCTGGAGATTCGCGCCGAGGCGTCGGATGACGGGCGCACCTGGGTCTTGCTGTGCATCAGCGACGCCGGCCCTGGCCTGCCCGACGAGGTGCGCAGGCAGCCGTTCCAGCGCTTTGCCCAGGCCCCGGGCAAGCGGCGACGAGAGGGTTCGGGCCTGGGCCTGTCCATCGTGCGCGCCCTCACCGAGGCGCAGGGTGGTACGGTACGATTCGACACCTCCGAGCGCGGCGGCACGCGCTTCACGCTGCGCTTTGCCCAGGCATAGAGGTCTGCCGCAACGACAATGCACTCGGCAGCTTGGCTCAAGTGGCGATTTCCGTTGAAGAGCCCCGCTTCGTCATTCGCGCGACAGCGGGGATGACGGCCTCAGCGTTCATCGCGTGCCGTGGGAAGACGAATCAGTAGGTATCGCTGCCCGGGCCTTTTTTTGACTGTCACAAAGTTCTGGCACTGTTGCGGCCGCGCGCCGCCGCGCCGCCCCGAAATTTTCATGCAAGCTGTCTTCAACACACAACGCCGACTGGCGTACCTCTTTGCGTCCGCCGCCCTGGCCTTGCTGCCAACGCACGGCCACGCCGAAGCACCCGAGACGGAGGACTGGAACGCCAGATTCCAGTCCACCTATGTCTGGCAGGACAAGCACGGCTTTCCCGCGCCCTACACCGGCGCTCACAGCCTGAGTCCCGACAGGGAGCTGAGCTATTCGTTCACGGCCACGGCCATGCTTGGCTGGCGGCCCTGGGGCGGCGCCGAGCTGTACTTCAACCCCGAGGCGGCGCAGGGCGTGCCGCTGTCCGGACTGACCGGCCTGGGCGGCTTCACCAATGGCGAGATCGCGCGCTCCTCCGGCCCCACGCTGAAGTTCTACCGCGCGCGCCTGTTCCTGCGCCAGACCTGGGGCCAGGGCGGCGGGCAAGAGGCGGTGGAGTCCGGGCCCAACCAGCTCGCGGGCAGCGTGGACAGGCGCCGCTTCGTTCTGACGGCGGGCAATCTGTCGGTGATCGACCTGTTCGACAACAACGCCTACAGCCATGACCCGCGCACGCAGTTTCTCAACTGGTCCATCATGGCCCACGGCGCCTATGACTATGCGGCCGACGCGCGCGGCTACTCCTGGGGCATCGCATGGGAGTGGTACCACGACGACTGGGCGCTGCGCGTCGGGCGCTTTCTGCAGCCCACGCTGCCGAACGAGCAGCCGCTGGATCTGCGCATCCTGCAGCACTATGGCGACCAGATCGAGATCGAGCATGCCCATACCCTGGGTGAGCAGCCGGGCAAGCTGCGCCTGCTGGCCTTTCGCAACCGCGCGCGCATGTCGCGCTACCGGGATGCGCTGGACCTGGCGGCACGCAGCGGCGGCGTGCCAAGCATCGACGATGTGCGCACGGGCACCCAGGTCAAGGTCGGCGTGGGACTGAGCCTGGAGCAGGCCCTGACGAGCGAGGTGGGATTGTTTGGCCGCGCCAGCTGGGCCGACGGCAAGACCGAGATCTATGCCTTCACCGCCATCGACCGATCTCTATCGGGCGGCCTGCTGATCCAGGGCAAGGCCTGGGGGCGCGCGCAGGACAGCCTGGGCCTGGCCCTGGCGCGCAACGGCCTGTCGCGCGTACACCGCGACTATCTGGCCGCGGGCGGCATGGGTTTTTTCATTGGCGACGGCCGCCTGAACTATCGTCCCGAGGCCGTGCTCGAAGCGTTCTACAACCTGCAACTGGCCAAGGCGGCCTGGATCACGCTGGATTGGCAACACATACGCAACCCCGCCTACAACGCCGATCGCGGACCCGTCAACGTGTTGTCGGCGCGCCTGCATACGGAGTTTTGATCCCGCCTGCATGGCCCCTGGTATACAAGTCAAAATTCGAGCGCCCTGACCGGTTCGGCAAGAGGCGTTCAGGAGAGCGCTGCCATGCATAACCGGATTCTGCGAGAGGTATTTGTCGGCTTCGTGCGCACGCGCCGCATGGTGCGGCATTTCAGCCGCCTGGCCCTGCTGGAGACCCTGACGCGCACGGGCGTCAGCCGGGAACTTCCGGTGGCGCAGTCGAAGGCCCTGACCGCCGCGGCCAACGCCGAGGCTCAGGCACTCCTAAAGCAGCTGGGCAGCAGCGAGGCCGGCCTGAGCGAGGAGCAGGCCGACGCCGTGCGCGAGCGCGTGGGCCCCAATGAGGTGGAGCAGGAAAAGCCCCTGCCCTGGTGGATGCAGCTGTGGCACTGCTTTCGCAACCCTTTCAACCTGCTGCTGACGCTGCTGGCCACCATCTCCGTGCTGACCCATGACCTGAAGGGGGCCCTGGTCATCAGCACCATGGTGGTGCTGTCCACGCTGTTGCGGTTCTGGCAGGAGGGCAAGTCCAACAGGGCTGCCGACGCGCTCAAGGCCATGGTCAGCAACACGGCCACGGTGCTGCGCGGCGCCCTGCCCGATGGCAAGGGCGCACAGCGCGTGGAGCTGCCCATCAAGCTGCTTGTGCCGGGCGACCTGATTGCGCTGTCGGCCGGCGACATGGTTCCGGCCGACTGCCGCGTGCTCGCCGCCAAGGATCTGTTTGTGGCGCAGTCGGCCATGACCGGCGAGTCCATGCCGGTGGAAAAGACGGCCCTGCAGCGCGATGCCGGCGTCAGCAACCCGCTGGAGCTCGACAACATCGTGTTCATGGGCACCAACGTGGTGTCGGGCTCGGCCACGGCCTTGGTGGTGGCCACCGGCAACGGCACCTATTTCGGCGCACTGGCCAACCGCGTCATCGCCACCGACCGCGCGCCGACGTCCTTCCAGGCGGGTGTGAACAAGGTCAGCTGGCTGCTGATCCGCTTCATGTTCGTGATGGCGCCGCTGGTGTTCTTCATCAACGGGTTCTCCAAGGGCGACTGGCTCGAAGCCCTGCTGTTCGCACTGGCCATCGCCGTGGGGCTGACGCCCGAGATGCTGCCCATGATCGTGACCTCGACGCTGGCCAAGGGCGCGGTGTTCCTGTCGCGCAAGAAGGTCATCGTGAAGCGCCTGGACGCGATCCAGAACTTCGGCGCCATGGATGTCCTCTGTACCGACAAGACCGGCACGCTGACGCAGGACAAGATCTTTCTGGCGCGCCATGTCGATGTCTGGGGCGAGGAGTCCGACGATGTGCTGGAGCTCGCCTACCTCAACAGCTACTACCAGACCGGGCTGAAGAACCTGCTGGACGTCGCCGTGCTGGAACACGCCGAGGTGAGCAGCGAGCTGGAGCCGGCCAAGAATTTCCGCAAGGTCGATGAGATACCGTTCGACTTCACGCGCCGGCGCATGTCGGTGGTGGTGGCCGAGCATGACGAGCACCACCTGCTCATCACCAAGGGCGCGGTGGAGGAGGTGCTGGCCGTGTGCACCCAGGTGCGCCATGGGGAGGCGGTCGAGCCGCTGACGCCCGAGCTGCTCGAGCGCATTCGCGCCGTGACGGCCGAGCTCAACGAGGAGGGTCTGCGCGTGGTGGCCGTGGCCGCCCGCGAGGACCCGCCCACGCGGACGGTCTACAGCCTGGCCGACGAAAGCGCCCTGACCCTGATTGGCTATGTGGCCTTCCTGGATCCCCCGAAGGACTCGACGGCCGCGGCGCTCAAGGCGCTGGCCGAGCACAGCGTCACGGTCAAGGTGCTGACCGGCGACAACGAGCTGGTGGCCGCCAAGATCTGTCGCGAGGTGGGCCTGGCGCAGCAGGGTGTGCTGCTGGGCGGCGCTATCGAGGACATGAGCGACCAGGACCTGGCCCTGGCCGTGGAGAGCCACAACCTGTTTGCCAAGCTCACGCCGCTGCACAAGGAGCGCATCGTGCGCCTGCTCAAGGCCAATGGCCATGTGGTGGGCTTCATGGGCGATGGCATCAACGACGCGCCGGCGCTGCGCGCGGCCGACATCGGCATCTCGGTGGACAGCGCGGTGGACATCGCCAAGGAGGCGGCCGACATCATCCTGCTGGAAAAGAGCCTGATGGTGCTGGAGCAGGGCGTGCTGGAGGGCCGGCGCACCTTCGCCAACATGCTCAAGTACATCAAGATGACGTCCAGCTCCAACTTCGGCAACGTCTTCTCGGTGCTGGTGGCGTCGGCCTTCATTCCCTTCCTGCCCATGCTGCCCATACACCTGCTGGTGCAGAACCTGCTGTACGACATCTCGCAGATCGCCATACCGTTCGACAACGTGGATGAGGAGCAGCTGCGCCAGCCGCTGCGCTGGCAGCCGGGCGATATTGGGCGCTTCATGGTCTTCTTCGGGCCCATCAGCTCGGTGTTCGACATCACCACCTTCGCCATGATGTGGTACGTCTTCGGCGCCCAGACGCCGGCGCAGCAGACGCTGTTCCAGTCGGGCTGGTTCGTCGTGGGCCTGCTCACGCAGACCCTGATCGTGCACATGATCCGCAGCCCCAAGCTGCCCTTCATTCAGAGCCGCGCGGCCACGCCGCTGCTGGTGATGACCGGCATCATCATGGCCGTGGGCGTCTTCCTGCCCATGGGGCCGCTGGCGCATTACTTCAAGCTGCAGGCGCTGCCGCCGCTGTACTTCGCGCTGCTGCCGCTGATCGTGCTGGGTTACATGATGTTGACGCAGGCCATGAAAGGCATCTACAAGCGCCGCTGGGGCTGGCAATAAACAAAGGGAAGACTAGACTTTGCGCCCATAGGAACGCAGGCAAGGCAGGCGCACCATGGAATGGACTACCCATCAGGTCTTCAACCAGTACCCCGAGCTGAGCGACTACGACCCGCTGGCCACCGACCCGGCGCTGTGCGAGGCGCTGGCGCGCGCCGGCGCCGACTGGGCCCGCCCCGCACTGGACGCCTACGCGCAGCGCCTGGGCACGGCGGAGACCTTTGCGCTGGCCCAGCAGGCCAACCGCCACGGGCCCGAGCTGCAGCGCTTTGACAGCCGCGGGCGGCGCGTGGACGCGCTGGAGTTTCACCCCGCCTGGCACGCGCTGATGGCGTTGTACCGCGCGCAGGGCCTGGTATCGCTACCCTTTAGAGAGCAGCGCGCGGGCCGCTGGACGGCCTGGGCCGCCGGTTTCTATCTGCATGGCCAGGTGGAGCAGGGCACGTTGTGCCCGGCGACCATGACGCAGGCGGCGATACCGCTGCTGCAGAAGGAGGACGGGCTCTGGGCCCAGCTCAGGGACGCGCTCTACAGCGACGCCTACGACGCGCGCGACCTGCCCGTGGCGCACAAGGCCAGCGTCTGGCTCGGCATGGGCATGACGGAGAAACAGGGCGGCTCGGACGTGCGCGCCAACACCACGGTGGCCACACCGGTCGCAGCCGGCGGGCGCGGCGGCGAATATCTGCTGCGCGGGCACAAGTGGTTCTTCTCGGCGCCGCAGTGCGACGCGCATCTGGTCACGGCGCGCGTGGGCGCGGACGAGCCGTCCTCGGCGGGTGTGGCCTGCTTCTACGTGCCGCGCTGGCGCCCCGACGGCAGCAGGAACGCCGTGCGCGTGCAGCGCCTGAAGGACAAGCTCGGCAACCGCAGCAACGCCAGCAGCGAGGTGGAGTTCGAGGACGCCTGGGGCGTGCTGATGGGCGAGGAAGGCCGCGGCATTCCCACCATCATCGAGATGGCGGGCACCACGCGCCTGAACTGCGTGGTGGGCAGCGCCGCCATCCTGCGCCAGGCCACGGTGCAGGCCATTGCCTACGCGCGCCGGCGCCAGGCCTTTGGCCGCCCGCTTTCCGATCAGCCCCTGATGCGCGCCGTGCTGGCCGACCTGGCGCTGGAGAGCGAGGCCGCGCTGCTGCTGCTGATGCGCCTGGCCCAGGCCTTCGAGCGCGAGGGCGAGGGCGACCCGGCCCAGCGCGCCTGGAAGCGAGCCATGACCCCGGCCGCCAAGTTCTGGGTCTGCAAGCGCGCCGTGGAGCTCACGGGCGAGGCCATGGAGGTCTTTGGCGGCAATGGCTACATCGAGGACGGCGTGATGGCGCGGCTGTTTCGCGAGGCGCCGGTCAACTCCATCTGGGAAGGCTCGGGCAACGTCATGTGCCTGGACCTGCTGCGCGCCCTGCAGCGTGAGGGCGATGCCGCCCAGGCCCTGCTGGCCGAGCTGCAGGCCGGCGCTGCGGGCGAGCCACGCCTGACGCGCGCCCTGCAGGCACTGCAGGCGCTGCTGGCCGCGCCGCCCGACCAGGCCGAGGCCCTGGGCCGCCTGATCGCCCAGCGCCTGGTGCTGCTGGCCCAGGCCTGCCTGCTGCGCCAGCATGCGCCAGACTGCATGGCCGACGCCTTCATCGCCACGCGCCTGGGTGCCGATGGCATGGCCGGCGTGGCCGGCGCCCTGGACCTGCGCGGCATGGACCTGGGCGCCATCCTCGACCGCGCCTTTCCGGGCTGAGCAAAGGAATTACAGCAAAAACAGGCTTTGACACAGGCGTATAAATAGCAGGCTGCTCATATATTCATAGTAAACATCATGCTCACCCTCCAAGACATTCAGGACGCCGCGGCCCGCCTGCGCGGCCAGGTGCTGGACACGCCCTGCGTGGAATCGCGCACGCTCTCGCAGATCGTGGGCGCGCAGGTGTTCCTCAAGTTCGAGAACCTGCAGTTCACCGCCTCGTTCAAGGAGCGCGGCGCCTGCAACAAGCTCGCCCAGCTCACGCCCGAGGAGCGCGCGCGCGGCGTGGTCGCCATGAGCGCGGGCAACCATGCCCAGGGCGTGGCCTACCACGCACAGCGCCTGGGCCTGCGCGCGGTCATCGTCATGCCGCGTTTCACGCCCGGCGTGAAGGTGGAGCGCACGCGCGGCTTTGGCGCCGAGGTGGTGCTGCATGGCGACACGTTGGAAGAGGCGCACCAGCACGCCCATGTGCTCGCCGAACAGCAGGGCCTGACCTTCATACACCCTTACGACGACGAGGCCGTGGCCGCGGGCCAGGGCACGCTCGCGCTGGAGATGCTGGCCGAACAGCCGGACCTGCAGGCGCTGGTGGTCTCGGTGGGCGGCGGCGGCCTGCTGGCCGGCATTGCCACCGCGGCACGCGCCATCAAGCCCGATCTTGAGATCGTCGGCGTGCAGACGGCGCGCTTTCCGGCCATGGTCAATGCCATCAAGGGCACGCAGCATGAGCAGGGCCAATCGACGATCGCCGAGGGCATCGCCGTGGGCCAGCCGGGACAGATGACACGCGAGGTCATCGCCCGCCTGGTCAACGACATGCTGCTGGTGCAGGAGGGCGATATCGAGCAGGCCGTGCTCATGCTGCTGGAGATCGAAAAGACCCTGGTCGAGGGCGCGGGCGCAGCCGGCCTGGCGGCACTGGTGCGCTACCCCGAGCGCTTTCGCGGCCTGAAGGTGGGACTGGTGCTCTCGGGCGGCAACATCGACCCGCTGCTGCTGGCCGCCATCATCGAGCGCGGCATGGTGCGTTCCGGGCGGCTGGCACGCATCATGGTCAGCGCGCGCGACGTGCCCGGCGTGCTGGCGCGCATCACGGCCACCGTGGCCGAGGCCGGCGCCAACATCGAAGAGGTGCATCACCAGCGCGCCTTCACCCTGCTGGCGGCGCAGAACGTGGAGATCGAGCTGGTGCTGCAGACGCGCGGCAAGGCCCATGTGCAGCAGGTGCTCGAGCGGCTGCGCGCCGCGCACATGGAGGCCGAGCTGCGCTGATGCGGGTTAGGCCCGTGCGCCAGACCGCACGCGGTCGCTACACTGGGGCCATCTTCGCCATCCATAACGTACAGAGGAGACCGCCACATGGCACATGAACACCACTTCGCCCCCCATGCCGCCGACGTCGAGGCGAACCACCCCAACGATCCCACCGAATCCGTGGTGAACATCATCCCCGTGGTGCTCCCTGCCGTGGGCGCGGCCATGATCTTCCTGCTGGCGCTGATCGCCATCTCCATGGCCTGAGAGTCGGCCTCTTCCCCCTCGCCCCCTTTCGAAAAATGCCGAGGCCCCGCAATGCGGGGCCTTTTTGCTTCCGTCACCTGAGTCGCGGCCAAATACAATATCGCATAACGTCATGCGTTTTATGCATTGAATCGCAGGTGAGGCAAAAGACAAATCCTGGCGGTCTTCATAGAATCTAAGGTTCGTCCTCTGGTCGCGCGCGCCTTTCACTCCGGCACGCGCCTGATGGCCGGAGTTCAAGCCGTTTTTTCAAAGGCAGTGCGCAGTCGGTCCGGCCGGGGCGCGCCTCTTTTGAAAAAACTGTTTTCAACTTCAGGAAGCCTCCGATGAACGCACCCACCCTGCAAGGCCTGAACATTCAGGCCCCCGCATACGTCAAGAACGCCCGCCTGATCGCCTGGGTGGCCGAAATGGTCGCCCTGTGCAAGCCCGCCAGGATCCACTGGTGCGACGGCTCGCAGGAGGAATACGACCAGCTGTGCCAGCAGCTCGTCGATGCCGGCACCTTCAAGAAGCTCAACCCCGCCAAGCGCCCGGGCAGCTACCTGGCCTGCTCCGACCCGTCGGACGTGGCGCGCGTCGAAGACCGCACCTTCATTTGCTCCGAAAAGAAGGAAGACGCCGGCCCGACCAACAACTGGATGGCGCCCCATGAGATGCGCGCCACGCTGCGGCCCCTGTTCGACGGCTGCATGGCCGGCCGCACCATGTACGTGGTGCCGTTCTCCATGGGCCCGCTGGGCTCACCCATTGCCCATGTGGGCGTGGAGCTGTCCGACAGCGCCTATGTGGCCGTCAACATGAAGATCATGACGCGCATGGGCCGCGCCGTGTACGACGTGATCGGCGTGGACGGCGAGTTCGTGCCCTGCATGCACACGGTGGGCGCGCCCCTGGCCGCCGGCCAGAAGGACGAAACCAGCTGGCCCTGCAACCCCAAGGTCAAATACATCGTGCACTACCCCGAAACGCGCGAGATCTGGTCCTACGGCTCGGGCTATGGCGGCAACGCCCTGCTGGGCAAGAAATGCCTGGCCCTGCGCATCGCATCGACCATGGGCCGCGACCAGGGCTGGCTCGCCGAGCACATGCTGATCCTGGGCGTGTCCAGCCCCGCGGGCAAGAAGTACCACGTGGCCGCTGCCTTCCCCAGCGCTTGCGGTAAGACCAATTTCTCCATGCTCGTGCCCCCGAAGGCCTTCGACGGCTGGAAGGTCACGACGATTGGCGACGACATCGCCTGGATCAAGCCCCAGGCCGACGGCAGCTTGCGCGCCATCAACCCCGAGGCCGGCTACTTCGGCGTGGCCCCGGGCACGAACTACCCCACCAACCCCAACTGCATGGCCAGTCTCGACAGGAACGTGATCTTCACGAACGTCGCACTGACCGATGACGGCGACGTGTGGTGGGAAGGCATGGAAAAGGACACCGGCGTGGTGCCCGCCCACCTGATCGACTGGCAGGGCCGCGACTGGACGCCCCAGATCGCCAAGGAAACCGGCGCCAAGGCCGCCCACCCCAACGCCCGCTTCACCGTCGCCGCCACCAACAACCCGGCGCTTGATGAGGCCTGGGACGACCCGGCCGGCGTCAAGATCGACGCCTTCATCTTCGGCGGCCGACGCTCGACCACCGTGCCCCTGGTGACCGAGGCGCGCAACTGGACCGAGGGCGTCTACATGGCCGCCACCATGGGCAGCGAAACCACCGCCGCGGCCTTTGGCGCGCAGGGCGTGGTGCGCCGCGATCCGTTCGCCATGCTGCCCTTCATGGGCTACAACATGAGCGACTACTTCCAGCACTGGCTGACCCTGGGCGCCAGGATCGCGGGCCAGGGCGCGCAGCTGCCCAAGATCTTCACCACCAACTGGTTCCGCAAGAATGCCGAGGGCAAGTTCGTCTGGCCCGGCTATGGCGAGAACATGCGCGTGCTCAAGTGGATGATCGACCGCGTCGAAGGCAGCACCCCGGGCCAGGAAACGGCCTTTGGCATCGCCCCGCACTATGCCGAGATCAACTGGAATGGCCTGGAATTCAGCGCCCAGCAGTTCGACAGCGTGACCAGCATCGACAAGGCCGCCTGGGCCGAGGAGCTGAAACTGCACACCGAGCATTTCGACAAGCTCGCCTACCACCTGCCACAAGAACTGCTGGCCACCAAGGCCGCGCTGGAACGGCGCCTGGCCGCCTGAATGACGCGGCGGCACTGCCAGCCGCCGCCTTCAAGCCCCACCCCGCACCCCGCAGTGGGTGCTTTTTTTTTGGGGCGGCGCGCTGGCACGGCCCAATAAAAAAGGCACCCGAAGGTGCCCCGATGCGACTGGCGACGGCCCCCGGGGACCGTCCGTGTCAGCGGTAGCGGCGCATGTCCTCAACGGCAATGCCGTTCATGGCGCGGCTCAGGTCGGCCATGATGCGCGCATCGTGCAACGCGGCGTTCCAGGTCTTTTCGTCCTCGGCGGCGCGGCGGCGCGCGTCGGCCCATGAACGGGCGGCGCCGCGCACGGCGGCTGCGACACGGCGCGCAGGAGCGGCCAGCAGCGCCATGCCCAGGAAGGCGATCAGCCACAGCAGCATCCAGCCGGCCAGCAGATGGCCATCGCTCCAGGAGTCCACCATCTCATTGGCCACGACCAGCAGTGCCGCCACCAGGCCCGCAAGCAGCAGCGATGCGCCGTTGCGTGTGGGGTCGAAGCGGGAAGCGCCTTGACGCAGATGGTCCATGGCACCTTCAATGCGTGCGAGGCCTTGGTGCTGTTGGGGAAAGTCGATAGCTGCAAATTTCGTCATGATGTAAAACCCAATTGCCACATGCGGCAAAACTGCCTGGCAATGGCGTCATCATAGGGTTTACCCTAGTCTTCGTCAAATTGATATGATGAATCGTTGATATTCATGTTATTGATGCCGCATGACCTCGCCCTCCAACTTCCGCACGCTGGATCTGAACCTGCTGCGTGTCTTTGACGAGGTCATGCTCGAACGCAACCTCACGCGCGCGGCCGAGAAGCTGGCCATTACCCAGCCGGCGGTCAGCAATGCGCTGCGCCGCCTGCGCGAGTCGCTCCGGGACGAGCTGCTGGTGCGCGCCGGCCATGGTGTGGAGCCCACGCCGCGCGCCCTGGCTTTGTGGCCCGCCGTTCGCCAGGCTCTGGGGCAGCTGCAGGAGTCGCTGGCACCCGATGGCTTCGAGCCCGCCACGGCCCGGACGACCTTCGTGCTGGCCATGGCCGATGCCACCGGCGCCACGCTGATTCCGCCGCTCATAGAGATCATGGAGCACGAGGCCCCGGGCATCTCGCTGCGCGTGGTGCCGCTGACCACGCGTGACCCGCGCCGCATGCTCGATGACGAAAGCGTGGACATGGCCGTAGGCTATTTCCCGGCGGCGCTGGCCGATCTTACGGCGCGTGCCCAGGTCGAAAGCGCCGTGGCCCATGACAGCCAGCGCCTGTACGCCAGCCAGTATGTGTGCGTGATGCGGGCGGGCCACCCGCTGGCCGATGCACCGCTTTCGCTGGACCAGTACTGCGCGGCGCGCCATCTGCTCGTGAGCTTTTCGGGCAAGCCCTATGGCTTCATCGACGGTGCGCTCACCGCACTGGGGCGCGAACGGCGCATCGTGCTCACCGTGAACCAGTTCTTCACCGCCGGCCGCGTGGTGGCCAGCACCAATCTGCTCACCGTGCTGCCGCTGCACTTCGTGGCCCTGGCCAACGCGGGCGGCGATCTGGTCTGGCGTCCACTGCCCTTTCAGCTCCCCGCCGTGCATGTGGATGCGCTGTGGCATCGCCGGCGCCTGCACGATCCGGCCCACCGCTGGCTGCGCGAGACCATGGTGCGCGCGGCTGCCAACTCGGCCATGCCCGTCAATCCGCACCCCGCACCATGAAGCTGCAACTGCTGTCGGATCTGCACCTCGAGGTCCACCCGCATTTCAGTCCCAGCCCCGCACCCGGCGCCGACCTGCTGGTGCTGGCGGGCGACATAGGCTCGTACCAGCCGGGCTCGCAGCTCCAAGACGATGACTTTGGCCTGGCGCGCTTTTCGCCGCTGCCGCAGTATGCTGGCTGGCCCACGCCGGTTGTCTTCGTGCCCGGCAACCATGAATATGACGGACAGGACTTCGATGCCGCCCACGCGCGCCTGCGCCGCAGCTGCGACCGCCTGGGGCTGATCTGGCTGGAGCGCGAGAGCTTGCTGCTGCAGGGCCTGCGCCTGGTGGGAACCACGCTGTGGAGCGACTTCGACGCCCTGGCCGCGCAGGCCCCTCCGGCACAGCGGCTCAGGCAACGCGAGAAGGCCTTTCGCGCTGCCGACTTCTACCTGCGCAAGACCGGCGCCACACGCCGCGGCGAACCCTTTCTTGCGCCGCAGTTGCGCGAGCAGGCCCTTTTGTGCCAGGACTGGCTGCGCGCGGCCCTGGCGCAGCCCTTTGATGGCGCAACGGTGGTCATTACCCACTTTGCGCCCAGCCTGCGCAGCGCCGACCCGCGCTACGGCCTGAGCCCCGGCACGGCAGGCTTTTGCAACGCCCTGGACGACTGCCTGCCCCAGGCCCGGCTGTGGCTGCACGGCCATCTGCACGCCCCCAGCGACTACCTGGCCAGCGGCCGGCATGCCGACGGCAGGGCCTGGCGCTGCCGCGTGGTGGCCAATCCACTCGGCTATGCGCGCAAGGGCGAGCAGGCAGCATTTCGGCCGCACTGCCTGCTCACCGTATGATGGGCGCGGGTCTGAGAACCCGTTCACGGAGGACTACAGATGAACATCCTGCTTGCTGTCGATGGCAGCCCCTACACCAAGAAGATGCTGGCCTACCTGGCCGCACACGATGAGATGCTCGGCAGCTCCCACGCCTACACGGCCATCACGGTGCAGCCGCCGCTGCCCCCGCGCGTGCGCGCCGCCCTGGGCAAGGAGACGGTAGACGGCTACTACGCCGATTCGGGCGAGAAGGTGCTGTCGCCCGTGGTCAAGTTCATGGCCCGCCATGGTGTGGACCTCAAGACCGTGACCAAGGTCGGCACGGCCGGCGAGACCATCGCCAAGACGGCCGAAACCGGCCGGTACGACCTCATCGTCATGGGCACGCACGGCCACGGCTCTCTGGGCAAGCTGGTCATGGGCTCGGTCAGCACCCAGGTGCTGGCGCATTGCACGGTGCCCGTGCTTCTGGTGCGCTGATTTTCAGGACACGAGGCCACCGAGGCAGGTGGCCATGGCCCAATCGATGATCTGGGAGTCTGCATGACCATGCTCGCGCAGCAGGGCGGGCATGGGGTCGGTGGCGCGCGCCAGCAGGGCGCACAGCAGCACCTCTGGCGGCAGGTCGCGGCGCAGCTTCGCGTCTGCCTGGGCCTCGGCGATCCAGCCCAGGATGCGCGCATGAACGCCCTGCATGGAGGCGCGGTAGGCGTCGCAGCCGCGCAACGCCTGGGCCAAGGCCGAGTTGCGACCCGGCAGCAGCGGCGTCTCATCGCCCAGCTGCAGCGCCAGCAGCCAGTGCAGCAGGGCCTCAAGGCGCTGCAACGCGGAAAGGCCCGCGGGTAGTTCGTCCAGGAAGCGCTGCAGGCGCCCTACTACATGCACCATGACGGCCGCGCAGAGGTCGTCCTTGCCGGAGAAATGCTTGTACAGGCTGGCCTTGGCTATGCCCACGGCGCCGGCCACCTCATCCACGGTCATGGTTTCGAAGCCCTTTTCGCCGAGCAGGCGGCTGGCCGCCTCGACGATGGCATCCTCTCGCGCGCGGTGCATCTGCGCCTTGAAGGAGTGGCGGGGTGGCGACAGCGTGTTCATGCAGGCCATGGTAGCCAGACCGTGATAACCCCAAAAGCCCCGCGGCGTGACAGACCATCGCGCCCAGGCGCGGTCAGTGAAGCCGCCGCCGGGGCTGGGCCAGAAAGTCCAGCAACGCACCCTCGAAGCCCTCAGGGTCTTCCAACTGGGGCCAATGGCCGACGCCGGGCAGCAGCACGGCGCGCGCATCGGGCAACACATGGGCCAGGGCCAGCAGCGCCTCGGGCGGGGTACAGCGGTCCTGCTCGCCGCCTATGAGCAGCGTGGGCAGATGCAGCCGCAGCAGATCGGGTGCCCGGCGTGCGAAGCCGGACAGCGCCTGCAGCGCCCGGCGGTAGGTGGCGGCATGCACCTGGCCCAGGGCATGGCGCGCCAGCTGCAGGCCCGCGGGCAGTGCGCCGCTGCCGGCGTCGCGCGCGACCACCTGCTCGGCCAGGCGGGCCATGCTCAGTCCCTGGTCCAGCGCCTGCAGGCGCGGCGCCACCCAGGCGGCGCCGGCCGCCTCATCGAGCGCCGGACCGCCTGCGCACAGCACCAGCCGGCGCACGCGCAGGGGCACGCGCAGCGCCATTTCCAGCGCCAGCATCGCCCCAAAGCCGTGGCCGACCAGCGTGGCCTCGTCGCACTGCAGGGCATCGAGCAGCAGCAGGCAACGCTGCGCCAGACCCTTGAAGCCGTAGGGCTCGACCGGCGCGCTGCGGCCATAGCCCGGCATATCCCAGGCCACGGCCCGGTAGCCGGCCTCCGCCAGCGTTTCGAGCTGGGGGGCAAAACCCAGACGGTCGCTGTCGGCGTCATGCAGCAGCAGCACGGTGGGGCCGGTGCCCAGCAGGGAAAAGGTGGGTAGCAGGGACATGGTGGGCACATGGCAGCAGGCTTGTGCCCGCCGACCGATAATAGCCCTCCGCCTCATGCGCCGCGCCCCTTGTTTTGTGACTCCCCCCCTGCCCCGCTCTGCCGCCGCCCTGCCGCCCCGCTTTTCGCCGCGCGAATTCCGCGACGCACTGGGCATGTTCGCCACGGGCGTGACGATCGTGACCGCCTGCGACGCGGACGGGGCGCCTATAGGCATGACGGCCAATTCGTTCAATTCGGTCTCGCTCACGCCGCCGCTTGTGCTGTGGAGCCTGGCGCACAAGGCCACGTCACTGCCCGTGTTCTCCAAGGCCAGGCACTATGCGATCAACGTGCTGACGGTGGAGCAGCGCGCTCTGGCCGAGCGCTTTGCCACGCGCGGCATTGACCGCTGGGCCGGTGTGGCCCACCGCCCCGGCCTGCATGGCGCGCCGCTGCTCGACGGCGCGGCCGCCGTGTTCGAATGCTTCAACCGCAGCCAGTATCTGGAGGGCGACCACACGATTTTCGTCGGCGAGGTCGAGCGTTGCAGCCACCAAGGCGGCGCCTCGCCCCTGCTCTACCACGGCGGTGTCTTCTTTACCGAGCACGCGCTCGGCCGCCTGTCGGCCGCCGCGGCCAGCCCCATGGGCAAATAGGCCGGCTGTGCCCTACTTGGCCGCCGTTGCCTCGGGCAGCTCGATCTTGACCGCCAGCACCTCCAGGTCGTCCTGGCGCTCGAAGTGCACCTTGAGGTCTTCGGCGTTGATCTTCACGTACTTGGAGATCACGTCCAGCAGCTCGCGCTGCAGCGCCGGCAGGTAGTCGGGCTTGCCGGCGTTGCGGCCGCTGCGTTCGTGGGCCAGGATGATCTGCAGGCGTTCCTTGGCGACCGCGGCGGTCTTTTTCTTTTCGCCGAGCAGAAAGGACAGCAGGGACATGGTCGCTTACCTCCCGCCGAAGATGCGCTTGAAGAAGCCGGGCTTCGCCGCCTCGACGAAGCGCAGGGGTTTTTCCTCGCCCTGAAAGCGCGCCACCACGTCCTTGTAGGCCTCGGACACATCCGTGCCTGACAGGTGGATGGCAGGCAGGCCCTGGTTGGAGGCCTGGAGCACGTTTTCAGACTCGGGAATCACGCCGATGAGCTTGATGCGCAGGATGTCCTGGATGTCCTCCAGGCCCAACATCTGGCCGTCCTGCACGCGGTTGGGGTTGTAGCGCGTGATCAGGAGGTGCTCCTTGATGGGCTCCTGCCCCTCGATGGCACGCTTGGTCTTGCTGCTGAGCATGCCCAGGATGCGGTCGGAGTCGCGCACCGATGACACCTCGGGGTTGGTCACCAGGAGCGCCTCGTCGGCAAAGTGCATGGCCATGAGGGCGCCGCTCTCGATGCCGGCGGGCGAGTCGCAGACGATGTAGTCAAAACCCATGTCGGCCAGGTCCTTGAGCACCTTCTCCACACCCTCCTGCGTGAGTGCGTCCTTGTCACGCGTCTGGCTGGCGGCGAGCACGAACAGGTTCTCGCACTGCTTGTCCTTGATGAGCGCCTGATGCAGGTTGGCCTCGCCCTGGATGACGTTGATCAGGTCGTACACCACGCGGCGCTCGCAGCCCATGATGAGGTCCAGGTTGCGCAGGCCGACGTCAAAGTCGATGACGGCGGTCTTGTGGCCGGCGAGCGCCAGGCCCGAAGCGAAAGCGGCACTGGTGGTGGTCTTGCCCACACCCCCCTTGCCGGAGGTCACGACGACGATTTTGGCCATGTTCTGAAAGATCCTAGGTTTGCTGTCTTGAATGGGTTGTTGGGTTACAGCGGCTCTATGAGCAGCTTTTCGCCGTCAAGCCGCACCTGGGCCGGCTTGCCGCGCACGTTGTCGGGCAGCTCGGTCTCGGTCGTGCGGTAGATGCCGGCCACGGAGACGAGCTGCGGCTCCAGGCAGGTGGTGAAGATGCGCGCGCTGGTGTCGCCGCGCGCGCCGGCAATGGCCCGCCCGCGCAGCGGCGCGTAGACATGGATGTTGCCGTCGGCAATCACCTCGGCGCCAAAGCTGACCACGGCCATCACCACCAGGTCGGAGCCACGCGCATAGACCTGCTGGCCCGAGCGCAGCGGCTTGTCCACCACCAGCGCGCCGGGTGCGGGCGCCGATGCGGGCACCTCGACCGGCACCTGCACCTGCACCTCGCGCACGACTTCGCGGATCACCTCGCGCACGGGGCTCTCGCGCGGCTGCGTGCGCGGCGCGGGCAGCTCGGGCGCGGCGACCAGGCCGGCGGCATGGGCGGCGGCCATCTGCGCGGCGCTGCCGCCGCGCACGGCCACCGGCTGGGTGCGGTGGCTGCGCAGCATCTGCACCAGGGCGGCAAAGTCAATGGGCTGGTCCTCGGCCTGCAGGGCGGACAGGTCGATCAGCACCGGGTCGTTGTCGAAGAAATCGGGATCGTCGGCTCTGCGAGCCTCCAGGTCCGCGGCGGCGCTGGCGACGTCAACGGTCTTGAGCACCACGGCCACCACGGGCAGCTGGGCGCTCTTGAGGTCTAGATGGGTGCGGGCCTGGCCCGCCGTTTCAACGGCCATGAAGCGATGGGGTGGAAAAAAGGCGCCGCGCGCGGCGGCTCCTCAAAGCCATAAAGTGTACCCGGCAGCCCTCCCGGCAACTGCATCAGGAAGTGTCCGAGCTTGTGCTTCAGAGCTTGGGGATGCGGATGCGGCTGATCATCAGCGAGCCCGACAGCGCGAACAGCAGCACCAGCGGGTGCAGCGTGAAGCCGCCGATCATGATCTTGCCCAGCCACAGATGCTCGCGCACGGCGCCCATGGCTGCGGCCAGTGCGAGCAGGCCCACGAGCACGATGGAGGTGGGAATGGGCGTGCCCTCGAAGTATTTCACCTTGCCGTCCTGGCCCGAGAGGGTCTCGGCCGTGATGTTGAAGCGCGCCAGTCGCGACACGCCGCAGGCCACGAAGAACGCCAGCACCACGCGGTCGTACATGCCCTGCATGCCGCAGGCGTAGGCGATGATGGCCGGAGCCACGCCGAAGGAGATCACGTCGGCCAGCGAGTCGAGCTCGCGCCCCATGGCCGAGCTCTTTTGCCGCCAGCGCGCAATGCGCCCGTCGAACACGTCGAACACCAGCGCCGCCAGCACCAGCGCGCAGGCAAAGAAGACATGGCGCCGGTCCGACGTTTCCAGAAAGGTCATGCTGGAGAACAGCGCCCCCACGCCGCAGACCGCGTTGCCCAGCGTGAACCAGTCCGCAAGGTGGAATTCGCGGATCATCGAGAAGCGTTTGTGGGGAGAGGCCATGGCGTGATTATCGGCGCCCGCCAGGCCCGCGCCGGCACATCACTGAAATCGCGGAGCGCGCTTCTCGATGAAGGCGGTGACAGCCTCGCGGTGATCGCCCGTCTTGTGGGCGATGGCCTGGTAGCCGGCCGACAGCTCCAGCAACGTGGCCAGCGTGGCGCCCTGCCCTTCACGCAGCAGGCGCTTGGTCATGCGCATCACGGCGCCGGGGTTGGCGGCTATCTTTTCGGCCAGCGCCCGCGCCGTGGGCAGCAGCTCGCCCGGCGGCACCACGCGGCTGACCAGGCCGCAGGCCAGCGCCTCCTGCGCGCCGATGGCCTCGCCGGTGAAGGCCATCTCGGCCGCCTTGGCCATGCCGACGGCGCGCGGCAGCAGCCAGGCGCCGCCGTCGCCGGGGACGATGCCCACGCGTACAAAGCTCTCGGCAAAGGTCGCCGTGTCGGCCGCGATGCGGATGTCGCACATGCAGGTCAGGTCCAGCCCCGCGCCTATGGCCGGACCGTTGACGGCGCAGATCACGGGCACGTCGAGGTTGCACAGCGCATTCGGGATCTGCTGTATGCCCTGGCGGTATTCCTCGCGGATCAGGTCGGGCGTGAGCGCGTCGTCGAAGAAGCGCTTCATGTCCTTGACGTTGCCGCCCGAACTGAAGATGGGGCCGGCGCCGGTGAGGATGATGACCTTGACGCTGGCGTCCTTGCGCACCGCGTCGCACAGTTGCACGAACTCCGCCACCGCCGTGTTGCCGGTGAGCGCATTGCGCGTCTCGGGCTGATTCATGGTGACGGTGAGGATGGCGCCGTCGCGCTCTTGGGTCAGAAAGGCCATGGGGCACTCCATTATCAAAAAAGGAGCTACTGGCACTTGTCATTCATGGGTTTCAGATGTTTTCAACCATTAACCCAATAAATACAGGTGCAAGCAGCTATGGTTTTCAAAGCACGACTTCCACGTCGGCAATGCGGCGCACCATTTCCAGCGTCATGCCCTCATGCGCCAGCAGGGCCTGGCCCGCCACGTCGTGCCAATACGACTCACTGCCGGCGCTCTGGCGCCAGGCGTGCAGGCGGCGCGTGAACAGCTGCAGGTCGTATTCGGCCGTGAAGCCGATGGCGCCGTGGATGGCGTGGGCCAGTTCGCTCACGGCCAGTGCCGCCTCGCTGCAGCGCGCCTTGGCCGTGGCCACGCGCAGGCGATCGGGCTGCCAGCCTGCGCCGCTGCAGCCCAGCTGCGCGGCCATGCGCGCGGCGAAGACATGCTCGCTCATCACGGCCAGCTGATGCTGTATGGCCTGAAACTTGCCAATGGGGCGGCCGAACTGCTGGCGCTCGTTGGCGTATTGCAGCGTGCGCTGGAACACCTGGGCCAGCGCGCCCGCCATCTGCGGCGCCAGCACCGCGGCCTGCAGCGTGCGCGCATCGGCATCCCGTTCGATGCTGGGCGCGGCCTGCACCTGCGCGGCTGTCCAGGTGCATGCGGCATCGAGCGGCAGCGCCTGGGGCGACTCCTGCGCGCCGGCCACGGCCATCAGTCGCCAGGCGTCGCCGGCCTGCACCAGCACCCCCTGCGCCACGCGACCGCCGCGCACCAGGACGCAGCGCAGGCCGCCATCGGCCAGCGGCTCGCCACGCGCCAGGGCGATGCTGCCCGCGGGCCGCTGCACGTCGGCCGCGGCCAGCAGGGCGCGCGCCAGCATGGTGTCGGCCAGCGGCAGTGGCAGCGCGTGCGCACCGCATTGCTCGAGCACGCCAAACACCTGCGACAGGCCCAGGCCGGCGCCGCCTTCGGCCTCGGGCAGCAGCGCATCGGGCAGGCCTGCGGCCTCGATGTGCTGCCACAGCGCGGCGGACTCGGGCGCGTCGCGGCCGCCGGCCTCGATGGCGCGCACCACGGCGCCCGTGCATTCGCCCGCCAGCAGCTGGCGGGCCGCATCGGCAAAGAGATCGTTGTCCATGCACGGTCCTTTCAGTGATTCATGTCACGTTCATGCCCAGGGCTGGCATTGCTTCCTCCCCCAGAGGGGAGGGAATGAAAACCGGCGCGCTCATCTCAGCCCCAGGCCGCGCGCGATCATGCCGCGCAGGATGTCGCGCGTGCCGCCGCGCAGCGAGAACGAGGGCGAGGCCTCGGTGATGTATTTCAGCGTCATGAGCAGTTCCACGGGCACATCCTCCGCCTCGCGCGCAAACAGGTCGTCGGCAATCGCCGCGGGAATCATCTGCTCCAGCGTCGTGCCCAGTTCCTTGACCAGCGCGGCCTCGACGATGGGGCTCTCGCCGCGCACCAGCTTTTCCTGTATCGCCACCGACATGGCGCGCAGCGGCGCAAGCTGGGTCAGCACCTTGCCCGCCAGGCGCGTCGCCGCCTGCGTGCGGCCCTGCGGCGTGCGCACGTAAGCCAGCCACTGGTCGAACAGCACAATGGAGGAGAACAGCCGCTCGGGCCCGCTGCGCTCAAACGCCAGCTCGGCCGTCACCTGCTCCCAGCCCTGGCCCTCGGCACCGATGAGCGCGTCGGGGCCGAGCTGCACGTTGTCGAAGAACACCTCGCAGAAATGGCGGTCGCCCGACAGGTCCTCAATGGGGCGCACGGTCACGCCCGGAAGTGACAGATCGACGATGACCTGCGACAGCCCCTTGTGGCGGTCGCTCGCCTCACCCGAGGTGCGCACCAGCGCGATCATGTACCGGCAGTGGTGGGCGTTGGTGGTCCAGATCTTCTGGCCATTCAGCACAAACCCCTTTTCATTGGGCGTGGCGCGTGTCTTCACGCTCGCCAGGTCCGAGCCCGAACCCGGCTCGCTCATGCCGATGCAAAAGAACGCCTCGCCGCGGCAGACCTGGGGGATGTAGAAGCGCTTTTGCGCCTCGGTGCCGTATTTCAGGATCAGCGGCGCGCTCTGGCGGTCGGCGATCCAGTGCGAGCCCACGGGCGCGCCACAGGCCAGGTATTCCTCGACCAGCACATAGCGCGCAAAGGCGCTGCGCCCGCCTCCACCGTATTCGCGCGGCAGGGTGATGCCAATCCAGCCGTTCTGCCCCAGCTTGCGGCTGAGCTCCGCGCTGTAGCCGCCCCAGGAGCGCGCGCGCACATGGGCCGGCAGGCGGGCGATGGCGCTCTGCAGAAAGGCGCGCACCTCGGCGCGCAGGGCCTCGTCCTCGGCGGGAATGCGCGTGAGCGCGAGTGAATCCAGGGTGCTCATCCCGGTGCTCCTTGTGCGTTACTGCTGCGGCACCTTGGCCTGCTGCACGATGCGCTTCCACAGCGCAATCTCGCCCTTCTGGAATTCATGCATCTGTGCCGGCCCGCCGGTCATGGGCGTGGCGCCCAGGCGCTCGTAGAAGGCGCGTGTCTCGTCCATCCTGGAGATCGCGGTGAACAGCTCGGCCAGCTTCGCGGTCTCGGCCGCAGGCGTCTTGGCCGACACCATGGCACCCACCCAGGTGTAGGCCTCGAAGCCGGGCAGGCCGGCCTCGCCCATGGTGGGCACATCGGGCGCATTGGCCACGCGCTGGTCGGCGGCCACGGCCAGGACCTTCACGCGCCCGCCCCTGGCCAGCTCCAGCACGGCCGTGACCTCGGCAAACGCGTAGTCCACCGTGCCCGAGGCCACGGCCGTCATGGTCTCGCCCGCGCTCTTGAACGGCACATGCACGGTATGCAGGCCGGCCTTGTCATTGAGCAGCTCGCCCATGAGCTGATAGCCCGCCGATCCGGCGCCAAAATTCACCTTGCCCGGGTTGGCTCGGGCATGGGCCAGCAGGCCCTGGAGGTCGCCATAGGGTGCGGTGGGCGGCACGACCAGCATGGCGGGTGCGCGCATCATCATGGTCAGGGGCGAGAAGTCCTTCACCGGGTCGTAGGGCAGTTCCTTGAACAGCGCGGCGTTCACGGCCAGCGTGGAGTTGCTGCCGATGAACACCGTGTACCCATCGGCCGGCGCCGTCAGCACCTGCTTGACGGCCAGAAAGCCGTTGGCGCCCGGCTTGTTCTCCACCACCACGGGCTGACCGGTGAGGTCCTGCAGCTTCTTGGCGAAATAGCGCGCCGAGGTGTCGGTGCCGCTACCCGGGCCGAAGGGCACGACGAACTTGATGGTCTTGGACGGAAAGGCCTGGGCC
>JAFECU010000256.1 GCA_018242005.1 Pseudomonadota bacterium
AACTGGTACCAACGCAACCACCTGGGCGCCGCGCGAGCCAAAAAAAAGGTCGTGGCCGTGGCGGGCCCCGTGCCGCCACATGTCGTGAGGCGCGCCATCGCGGTGATGCTGGTGCTGATCTTCTCCAAGTACTTCTATCTGACCAGCCTGACCAGCTACTACACCTTCTACCTGATCACGCGCTTCGGCCTGTCGGCGCGCGCCTCGCAGGTGTATCTGTTCATCTTCCTGTTCGGGGTGGCGGCGGGCACCTTGTTTGGCGGGCCGATCGGCGACCGCATCGGGCGCAAGCGCGTGATCTGGGGCTCGATCCTGGGCGTGGCGCCGTTTACGCTGGCGCTGCCGCACGTCGATCTGTTCTGGACCAGCGTGCTCACCTTCATCATCGGCCTGATCCTGGCCTCGGCCTTCTCGGCCATCCTGGTGTTCGCGCAGGAGCTGATGCCAGGCAAGGTGGGCACGGTGTCGGGCCTGTTCTTCGGCTTTGCCTTTGGCATGGGCGGCATCGGCGCCGCGGTGCTGGGCGCGCTGGCCGACGCGCGTGGCATCGTGTTTGTGTACGAGATCTGCGCCTGGCTGCCGCTGCTGGGCCTGCTGACGGCGCTGCTGCCCGACGTGGATCGGCATCGCACTCAGGTGGCGGCCTGATGCGGGCCGGGCGCCTGGGTTCGCGAAAGATCAATCCAGCAGCCGGCACAGCGCGCCAAGGCTCGCCACCGTGACGTGCGGCGGGGCGCCATCATGCGGCCACGGGCTGCCCGCCGTGTTCAGCCACGCCGCCTGCATGCCCGCGCCCAGTGCGCCCTGGGCATCGAGCAGCGCGTCGTCGCCCACATGCAGCACCGCGGCGGACGCCACGCCAGCGGCCTGCGCGCCCGCATGGAAGATGCGCGCATCGGGCTTGGCAAATCCCAGCCGCGTTGCGCTCAGGCTGGCCGTGAAATAGCGCCCAATGCCGATGCGCTTCACGTCGGCATTGCCGTTGGAGACGGCCACCACGGGGTAGCGCGCGGCCAGAAAGTCGAGTGTTGCGAGCGCATCGTCGAACAGGTCCACGCGCTGGCGCTCGGCAAAGAAAAAATCGAATGCCGGTTCCGCCAGCCCCGGGTCATCACCGGCCTGGGCCAGCGCCATGCGGATCGACTCGCGCCGCAGCGCGCTCAGGTCATGGCGCAGGTCGGGGCGCAGCGCCTCCATGCGCACACGCAGGGCGCGCAGCGCCTGCGCATCGCCAAACAGTGCCGCCGTGGCCGGCGCATGGGCCGCGAGCCAGCCGGCCAGCGCCGCCTCGGCGCGCGCGATGGCGGGCCAGACGGGCCACAGCGTGTCGTCCAGGTCGAGGGTGATGGCGCGAATGCGCGAGATGTCAAGACTTGTTTCCACGATTGATCCACAGCAAAACCGGCTGGCGGGGCGGCGACACAATCGGCCGCCGTGACGCACCGCAGCATCCGCACCACCCTCCGCCGGCCCGGCATGGTACTCGCCATGCTGGCGCTGTTGGCGCAGCTGTGGATGGTGCAGGCCAGCGCGCGGCATTGGGCCGACATGGCCACCCAGGCCCTGTTCGGCGCAGACATCTGCTCGGTGCATGGCCAGGGGAGCGCCGGCCCTGCGGCGCCTGGCGACGACCAGCCCATGGGCGGCATGGAGCATTGCCCCATCTGCAGCGTTGCCGGTGCCGCCTTCGTGGCCAGCCACGACGCTGCCGCCACCTTTGCGCCGGGGCCGCTGGCGCAGGCTCCCATCGCGCAAGACGGCGCGCCCCTGCCACCACCGGCCCGGCTGCGCCCGCCGGCTCAGGGGCCGCCCCAGGCCCCGGGCCTGATGCTTCAGGCCTGACCTGCCCTCGTCGTGATGCAGCCAGCCCCCAATGGGCCGGCTGTTCCCGGGCACGCGCCCGCACTCCCCGATTGTTGACCCATGCATTCCCCATCCCGCATTCCCCGCGGCCGCCGCCGCACGCACGGCTGCGCCCTGCTGCCCCTGTCCGCCCTGCTGGCGGCCCTGCCCCTGGCGGCCGCAGCCCAGCACCAAGACACCCTGCCCACCGTGACCGTCAACGCGACGGCAGACGGGCCTGTGGGCGCCAGCGACGCAGCCCCTCTGGACCTGCGCGCGGCACGCCCGGCCACCAGCGACACCGCCCAGCTGCTGCGCGCCTTGCCGGGCGTGAGCCTGTCGGGCGCCGGCGGCGTCTCCAGCCTGCCCAGCGTGCACGGCCTGTCGGACGACCGGCTGCGCATACAGGTCGATGGCATGGATTTGATCTCCGCCTGCGGCAACCACATGAACCCGCCCCTGTCCTACATAGACCCGACACGCGTGGGCAGCGTGCGCCTTTTTGCCGGCATCACCCCGGTGAGCGTGGGTGGCGACAGCATAGGCGCCACCATCCAGGTCGAGTCCCCGCCCCCGGTCTTCACGGCGCCGGACGAAGCCCCCCGCGTATCGGGCGAAGCCGGCTTCTTCTGGCGCAGCAACGGCAATGCACTGGGCGCCCACCTGGCGGCCAGCTACGCGCGCGAGCAGTTCAGCCTGCGCTACGACGGCTCCACGGCCCAGGCCGACAACTACAAGGCCGCACGCGCCTTCAAGGCCGCCGGTCCGGCCGCCAGCGACAAGCCCACGCAATGGCTGGCAGGCGACGAGGTCGGCTCCAGCAGCTACCGGACGCGCAACCACGCACTGACCATGGCCTGGCGCGGCGCCACCGACCTGGTCGAGCTGCGCCTGGGTGTGCAGGACATTCCCTTCCAGAACTATCCCAACCAGCGCATGGACATGACGCGCAACGACAGCCGGCAGTTCAACCTGCGCTACCAGGGCCAGTTCGGTTGGGGCCTGCTGCATGCCCGCGCCTACCACGAGGCCACACGCCACGCCATGAACTTCGGGGCCGACAAGCAGTTCTGGTACGGGCCGGCCGGAAACGTCCCCGGCATGCCCATGGACACGCGCGGGCATACCAGCGGCGTGCAGGTCCGCGGCGACGTGGAACTGTCCGAGCGCGACACGCTGCGTGTGGGCGCATTGGCGCAGCGCTACCGGCTTGACGATTGGTGGCTGCCCTCGGGCGGCGGCATGGCACCCGACACCTTCTGGAACATCCGCGATGGCCAGCGCGACCGGCTGGAGGCCTTTGCCGAATGGGAGGCGCGCTGGAGCCCGCAGTGGCTCACGCAGATCGGCCTGCGCGCGGGCCAGGTGCGCATGGACAGCGGCCCGGTACAGGGCTACAACAGCGGCTACGCGGCCGAGGCCGGCGCCTTCAACGCGCGCAATCGACGGCAGAGCGACCACACCATCGACTTCACCGCGCTGGCGCGCTACACCCCGAGCGACCAGGCCAGCTACGAATTCGGCTTTGCCCACAAGACGCGTTCGCCCAACCTGTACGAGCGCTACACCTGGTCCACCGGCGGCATGGCCATGCGCATGATCAACCTGGTGGGCGACGGCAACGGCTACGTGGGCCGCCCCGACCTGCGCCCCGAGGTGGCCAACACCGTGAGCGCCACGGCCGACTGGCACGACGCCACGGGCGAGCGCTGGGGCGTGAAGCTCACGCCCTACGTCACTCAGGTGAACGACTACATCGGCGCCGAACGCTGCAGCGGCGGCATGGGCGCGATGACCTCGTGCACGGCCACCAACGCCGGCGCCACGCAGGGCTTTGTCTACTTGCGCTTCGCCAACCAGGACGTGCGTCTGCATGGCCTGGACCTGTCGGGCCACGGCCGCCTGGGCGACAGCGCCGCCTGGGGCCGCCTGACGCTGCACGGCACGGTGGGCTACGTGCGCGCCAAGGACAGGGGCACGGGCGATGGCCTCTACGCCACCATGCCGCTGAACGCCAGACTGGCGCTGAGCCACGAGAAAGGCGGCTTTCGCAGCATGGCCGAGCTGCTGATGGTGGGCGGCAAGACCCATGTCTCCGCCGTGCGCAACGAGCTGCCCACCGCGGGCTACGCCCTGGTGAACCTGCGCACCAGCTACGAGTGGAAGCAGCTGCGCCTGGATCTGGGCGTGGACAACCTGTTCAACCGCTTCTACCACCACCCGCAGGGCGGCGCCTACCTGGGCCAGGGCCGTACCATGGCGGGCACTGCCGTGCCCTGGGGCGTGCTCGTGCCGGGCATGGGCCGATCCGTGTACCTGGGAGCCACGGTGAAGTTCTGAAGTGAAGCGCCGCTTGAGCCGATTCGGCTGACACGCAAGGCCAGGGAAAACTGATCCCGCCCGACCCGCAAGCTCTCCCGCGTGGGCGAGAATCGGCCATGGATCCGCAAAAAGAACAGGCCCCCACACAGGGCCATGGCAAGCACACGGCCATCCTGCTGTGCAACCTGGGCACGCCCGATGCGCCCACCGCCCCGGCGCTGCGCCGCTATCTGGCGCAGTTCCTGGGTGACCCGCGCGTGGTGGAGATTCCGCGCGCGCTCTGGCTGCCCCTGCTGCACGGCGTCATCCTGCGCACACGGCCAGCCAGGTCGGCCGCCAAGTACGCGAGCATCTGGACCGCCGAAGGCTCACCGCTTGCCGTATGGACGGACAGGCAGGCCGTGATGCTGCGCGGCTGGCTGGGCGAGGCTGGCCTTCAGGTACAGGTGCTGCCCGCCATGCGCTACGGCCAGCCTTCGATTGCCGCCCAGTTGCAGGCCCTGCAGGACGCAGGCGTGCGGCGCGTGCTGGTGCTGCCGCTGTACCCGCAGTATTCGGCTACCACCACCGCCAGCGTGGTGGACGATGTGGCGGCCTGGACGCGGCGCTCACGCCATTTCCCGGAGCTGCGCTTCGTGAACGACTACCACGACCACCCCGACTACATCGCCGCCCTGGCGCAATCGGTGCGCGCTCACTGGAAGCGCGAAGGCGGCCCGGCCGACAAGCTGGTGATGAGCTTTCACGGCATTCCCGAGCGCAACGTGCGCCTGGGCGACCCCTATGCCGAACAATGCCGCGACACCGCACGTCTGCTGGCCCAGGCGCTGGGCCTGGCGCCGGAGCAATACCAGCTGACGTACCAGTCGCGCTTTGGCAAGGCCCGGTGGCTGGAGCCCTACACCGAACCCACGCTGGTGGCGCTGGCGCGCGCCGGCACGCGCCGCGTGGATGTCATGTGCCCCGGCTTCACCGGCGACTGCCTGGAGACGCTGGAGGAGATCAATCAGGAGGCGCGGGAGGCCTTTCTGCACGCGGGCGGCCAGGAGTTCCGCTACATCCCCTGCCTGAACGACAGCCCCGCCTGGATCACGGCGCTGAGCCGCATCGCGCAGCAGCATCTGGTGGGCTGGATGGAGCCCGTCACAGGAGCCTGAACATGAACACGCCCTGCCCCCAGCTCGCGCCCGAGCAGCTGCGCCTGCACATAGACCCCGATGGCCTGGGCTTTGCCGACACGCGCGCGCTGGTGGGCGAGGCGCTGCCGTGGATAGGCCAGCAGCGCGCGTTCGACGCCGCGCGCTTTGGCCTGGCCATGCAGCAGCCCGACTACCACCTGTTCGTGCTCGGCGAGGTCGGCAGCGGCCGCGCATCGCTCATGCGCCAGGCCATGAAGGAGGCCGCGGCCGGCCGGCCCGTGCCGCCCGACCTGTGCTTTCTGCACGACTTCGACACGCCCGAGCGCCCGCGCGCGCTGCGCCTGCCCGCGGGCCAGGGGCGGCAGCTGCGCGACCAGGTGGCCGCCTGGAGCCGCCAGCTCGAGGCCGACATCCCCAAGCGCCTGGCGGCGCCCGACGTCAAGAATGAAAGCGAGCGCATCAACAAGCGCTACCAGAGCGACGAGGCGCGCGCCTTCGGCCAGCTGGCCGAGTTTGCGCGCGAGCGGCGCTTTCGCCTGGTGCGCGACGAGGGCCAGATGGTCTTCACGCTGCTGGGCGCGAGCGGCGAGGAACCGCTGACGGAGGCCGAGGCAGCGGCGCTCACCGCCCAGGAGCGCAGCAGCATGGAGCAGGCCGAGGAGGAGCTGCGCGCCGAGATCGTGCGCTTTCTCGACCGCACGCGGCCGCTGGAGCGCTCGCGCGACGAGGCGCTGGCGCGGCTCTTGCGCCAGACCGCGGGGCCGATCGTCACGCATGGCCTGGACGACATACGCCAGGGCCTGCGCAAGCAGATCAAGGACGCGGTCAAGCTCGGGCGCTGGCTCGATCAGGTTCAGCGCGAGGTGCTGGACAACCTGGAGCTCTTCGTGCCCCCCGACGGCGCGCAGGCGAGCGACCCCGTGGAGGACGAGCGCCGCAGCCAGCTCACCGACCTGCTCGCGCTGTGCCAGGTCAACCTGGCGGTGGACAATGCCGCCTTAAAAGGCGCACCCGTGGTGGTCGAGGACAACCCGCAGCTGCGCAATCTGTTCGGCCATATCCAGTACGAATCGGGCGAGGACGCGCCCTATGCCGATTTTTCCGACATCCACGCCGGCGCCCTGCTGCGCGCGCATGGTGGCTTTCTGATGCTGTTCCTGCGCGACCTGGTGGCCGATGCGCCGCTGTGGGAGCGCCTGCGCCGCTTTCTGCGCTGCAACCGCCTGACCATCGAGGACCAGACGGCAAGCCACGGCGGCGCAACCGTGGCACTGCAGCCCGAGGGCGTGGACGTGGAGGTCAAACTGGTGCTCATTGGCTCGGCGGCAGAGTACTACCTGCTGCAGGACGGCGACACCGACCTGGCGCGGCGCTTTCGCGTCAAGGTGGACTTTGCCGAACAGTTCACCGCCAGCGACGAGACGCACTACGCCAGCGCGGTGTTCATGGCCCGCTCCTGCGTGCGTCGCGGCCTGCCGCATTGCAGCGCCGCGGCCGTGGCGCGCCTGCTTGAATTCACCCACCGCGAGGCCGACGACCAGACGCGCCAGAGCGCCAGCTTTGCCAGCCTGGAGGCGCTGCTCGTCGAAAGCTGCGCCCAGGCGCGCGCACGCGGCGCGCAGCTGACCGACGCCTGCGACGTCGAGGCAGCGTTGGCGGCCCGGCGCCAGCGCCACAACGCCCCCGAGGAGGCGCTGCACGAGGCGATTGCCGAGGGGGAGCTGCTCATCACGCTAGAGGGCCGGCGCGTGGGCCAGCTCAACGCGCTCACGCAGATCGACATGGGCGACTACCGCTTCGGCTTTCCGGTGCGCATCACGGCGCGCACGCATGCGGGCCAGGAGGGGCTGGTGAACATCGAGCGCGAGGTGGAGCTTTCAGGCCCCATCCACGACAAGGGCGTGCTGATCCTTCAAAGCTACCTGAGCGCGCTGTTCGGGCATCTTGCGCCGCTGGCGCTCAACGCCTCCATCGTCTTCGAACAGGAGTACAGCGGCATCGAGGGCGACTCGGCCTCGTGCGCCGAGCTGTATGCGCTGCTGTCGTCACTGTCGGGCCTGGCGCTGCGCCAGGACATCGCCGTCACCGGCGCGCTCAATCAGCACGGCGAGGTGCTGCCCGTGGGCGGCCTCAACGAGAAGATCGAAGGCTGGTTCCGCGTCTGCGCGCAGGCCGGCCTCACGGGTACGCAGGGCGTGCTGATTCCGGCGCGCAACCGGCGCCACCTGATGCTCTCGCCTCAGGTGGTCGATGCCGTGGCCGCGGGGCGTTTTCATGTCTATGTCGCCCAGCATGTGGACGAGGGCATTGCGCTGCTCACGGGCATGGCGGCGGGCCTGCCGCCCGCCGAACCCGTGGCCGACAGCGTGCATGCGCGCGCCGAGGCCCAGCTGCTCGCCTACCGCCGCGCCTGGCAGGCCATGGCGCTGGGGCGCAGGCGCGTGCCGCGCCGACAGGGCGGCGCGCCATCGAATCACTCGTAATGCTTTTTGCCCGGCGCAACTTCTACAACTTATCGCTGCAGGCTATAAGAACAATTCAATTCTGTCGTTGGTCCTTGGCAGGTACACCAAGACAATCCCCGGCAGTCTCTCCATTTGCCACCCGGGATTTGCCATGAAAAAACTGTTTGCCCTCGCCCTGTTCGCCGCAGCCGCCCATTTCGCATGGGGCGCACAGCCCCTGCTGACGCCCGCCGAACTCAGCGCCCAGGTGGCGCAGTCCCAGCCCCTGAGGGTGATCGACATCCGCGACCCCGCGAGCTACGGCGCCCAGCATATTCCCGGTGCCGTGAGCGCCCCCTATGGCAAATGGCGCGGCCCGGCCGGCAACCCGGGCGAGCTGCTGGACCAAGCCCAGTTCACCGAACTGGTGCAGTCACTGGGCCTGACGCCGGCCACGCACGCGGTCGTCGTCTCCACCGGCGCCGACGCCACCGACTTTGGCGCGGCCGCGCGCGTCTACTGGACGCTCAAGTTTCTGGGCCTCAAGGAGCTGTCCATCCTCAACGGCGGCATGAAGGCCTGGACCGATGCCAAGCTCGAGCAGGACGCAGCCGTGCCCAAGGTGCTGCGCAGCAGCTACCAGCCCCAGGCGGACGCCAGCCTGCTCGCCACGCGCGAGGATGTGAGCCAGCATGTGCGGCTGAACAACGCCGCCCTGGTCGATTCGCGCCCCGACGCCTTCTACCAGGGCAAGGTGCGCGCGCCCGCGGCCAAGCTCGCCGGCACCCTGCCCGGCGCACAGCAGCTTGAATACACCCAGTGGTTCGTGCCCGGCACCTCCACCTTCGTGGACAGGGCCAAGGCGCAGAAGATCGCAGCCCAGGTCAAACGTGATCAAGGCCAGGACATGGTTGCCTTCTGCAACACCGGCCACTGGGCGGCGACCGACTGGTTCGGCCTGTCCGAGGTCGCGGGCCTGCCCGGCGTGAAGCTGTACGCAGGCTCCATGGTGGACTGGACGCAGTCCAAGGACACTCCGCCCATGGCCAACCAGCCCAGCCGCTTCGAGGCGCTGGCCTATGACGCCAGGCAGTGGTGGGAACGCAAGTCCAGATAAGCCACCGCATTGGCAAAAATAGCTGCCCGCGCTTTGTCACAAAGCGCCAGCAGCTATTCTTTTTATAGTTCACTCTCATGAAACGACTTCCTCTTGCGGCCGTTCTGGCCGCTTTCACTGTCTGGCTGCTATGGAGCGTCTCGGCACGACAGGCGGCGCTGTTCGTCGTGGGGCTGGGGCTGGGTGCGGTGCTCGCGGGCCAGCGCTTCGGCTTCACCACGGGCTGGCGCATGCTGGTCGAGGACAAGGACGCGAGCGGCGTCATGGGCCAGCTACTGCTGCTGGCGCTGGCCGCCACCCTGGCCATGCCGCTGCTGGGGCATTACCCGGAACTGACGGCCGCGCTCGGCCCGCCCAGCGTCAGCCTGCTCGTCGGCGCCTTCGTGTTCGGCCTGTGCATGCAGATTGCGGATGGCTGCGGCAGCGGCACGCTGTACAAGGCGGGCCTGGGCATTCCCATGAACGCCGCCATCCTGCCGCTGTTTGCGCTGGGCAGCTTTCTGGGGTCGCTGCACCTGGGTTTCTGGCTCGATCTGGGGCGCACCCAGCCCGTGGGCCTGGTCACGCAGTATGGCTGGGTGCAGGCGCTCGTCATGACGCTGGCGGCACTGGCCGGGATCGCCATCGCCGTGCGCTGGTATGCGGGCCGCGCAAATGCGGCGGCGGGCCGGGCGCCCAAGCCCCTGCTGGTGCGCAAGTGGATGCTGGGCGCCGTGCTGCTCGCCGTGCTGGCCACGCTGAACCTGCTCATCGCCGGCCAGCCCTGGGGCGTGGTCTATGGCTTTGGCCTGTGGGCGGCCAAGCTCGCCCAGGCCAGCGGCGCGTCGGACCTGGCCCACAACTGGTTCTGGAGCCAGGGCGGCAACGCCGCGCGCCTGCAGGAGACGGTGCTCATGGACGTGACCAGCATCACCAACATCGGCATCCTGGGCGGTGCGCTGTGGGTGTCGGCGGGCAAGCCGGTCCATGGCAAGCCCTTGAACGGCACGCAGTGGGCCGTGGCCCTGGTCGCGGGGCTGGCGCTGGGCTACAGCTCGCGCCTGGCCTTTGGCTGCAACGTGGGCGCCATGCTCTCGGGCATTTCCACGGGCAGCATCCACGGCTGGATCTGGGTGCCGCTGGCCTTTGCCGGCACCATTGTCGGCCTGCGCATACGCCGCCACTTCGGCTTCTGACGGGAGAGCTGCGATGACACGACACACCACGTTGCGCCTGATCTTCTGGGCCGTGCTGGCCGCCTTTCTGGCCTGGGACTGGGCGGCATCCAAGCCCGTGGACCTGCGCCTGGAGCCGCCGCTGATCGCCGCCGGATCGGGTCAGGCCGCGGCCGGCGGGCATTGCTCCATGCCCGACTGAGGCCACGCCGACAACGCAAGAAGGCCTCCTTTCGGAGGCCTTCTTCGTATTGACTGGCGCCGATCAGTTCGGCACGCTGATGGAGCTGCCGCTGAAACCGATCTGGTCGGCCGGCGCGGGCGCGGCCACGAAGGGCGGCACATTGGCCGCGGTGATCTGCGGCGCGGCCCCCGGCACACCACCACGCGCCGTGGTGCGCACCACCTGGCTGGCCGGCAGGGCGCTGCCGTTCTTCAAATAGGCCCACATGGCATTCATGGCCTGGTTGAAGTACGGGTGCAGTGGCACGAAGCGTGTATCGAATCCCGACAGCGACAGGAAGGCATCAAAGTGCTGGCCGTTCGTGACCTCGATGTAGCGCAGCCGGCTTGCGCCGCCTTCCACCGTGCGGTTGAGGGCCGTGTAGGCACGCGCATTGTTGTTCACAGGCACCAGTGCATCGCTGCGGCCGGCGACGATGATGGCCGGTTTGCCGCGCAGATTGGCGGTGGCGAGCACCTCGGCCATGCCGGCGCGCACGGCGTCGCTCTGCGCCTTGGTGGGCTGGCTGGCGGCCGTGAGGGCATTGCCCGTGACCGGGTCCTTGCCGCTGACCAGCGCGTACTGGCACAGGGCATTGTCCAGGCCGAGATCGGCCACTCCCGTCGATCGCGACACCGCAAACTGCCAGGCCTTGGCGCCGCCCAGCGAGTCGTTGTAGACCACGCCGGCCGGCGTCCCATTGGCCGTGCCGTTGGCCGTGGCAAAGCTCTGCGCCAGTGCCGTGGGTGCCACCGCGACCACATCGCCCGTGACGCTGGTCGCGGCGAAACTGGCATTGCACAGGTTGGCATCCACGCCAAAGCGGCCATAGGCCATGGGGTACATGGCCGAGAGGATGGGGCCGTTGCCCAGCGCATAGTGGGCGTTGTGCATGGTGTCGTTGTCGGCCGTCCAGCCGTAGGCATGCAGCCTGGCCAGTGCGTCGGACGCGCGCTCGGCCGTCGTCGCACCGCTCACCAGGCCCTTGGCCGCCAGGCCGTCGCAGCGCGCGGTGGCGCGCGCCGTCATGGCGGTCAGGCCAATGTAGTTGTAGACCGATGCCTCGGTCAGCGCCGCGGCCGGGGCCAGCGCCGCGCAGGGCTGATAGATGTTGCCGTAGGTCGTGAACTCGGCCAGGGTCTTGCCGTAGCCCGTGACGGCCGCGCCGCCGAACTGTATGCCGTAGCCCGCTGTGGTGGGCATCTCGGTCACGGGCTCGGAGGCCACCACGCCGTCGATCAGGCCCTCGCCGTCCTGCTCCGCCGCCAGCAGCGAGGCCGCACCGCCGTTGGACGCCGATCCGGCGATCACCAGCGTGTTGCGCGTGCCGAAGGGTACGGGGTTGTCGGGCGTGCCAAAGCGCGCATTCAGCACGTAGAGCGCATAGCGGCCCGCGGCCAGCGTGTCCTGGCCCCAGTCCTTCTCGGGGTTCTGCTGCGAATGCGCGTGCTTGATGGCGATGCGGTTCGGGAAGGCCGCGTTGAACGCCGCGCGCGCAGCGTCGTTCAGCGCGGCCGCGAACTGGCTCAGAGCCCCCGCTGCGGTTCGCGTGGCGCGCGTGCCGTCGATCCTGTTGACCGTGTCGTCGACCGGGTTGTACAGGCCCACGCCCTTGCCCGCATCAGTCAACGCGACGGCGCAGCCCTTCTTCAGGCCCCACTCGCCCGCCGTGCCGATGGCGCCATACACGCCGCGCGAGCCCGACGAGGCGCCGAGCACGATGCAGGGATTGCTGCTGCTGAAGCTGTCGGGCACCTGCACGGCGATCACGGTCTGCTTGCGGCCCGTGCCATTGTCGAGCACGGCCAGATATTCACGGCCCGGGATCAGCCCCTCCGATGCCGTCACCTGGCCATCGAGCGTGACGTTGGGCCCGTACAGCAGGCCGTAGCCGCCCTTGGCCGTGGAATCGACGAGGCCGCGGTAGTTGGAAAACAGGGCATTGCGGCGCAACTCTGCCGCCGTGGGATTGGCCGGGTCGGCATAGGCCGGTGCGGCCGCGGCCCCCAGGCCGGTCTTGCCTATGCCGCCGGTGAGCAGGTCCTGCGTGGCAGCCGTGGCGCCGGTGCCTGCCGTGGTGGCGGGGTAGACCGTGGCGCTGATCTCGGTGATGCCCTTGGGCAGCTGATTGCTTGTGAATGTGCCCGAGCCTCCGCAGGCCGCCAGCGTGGCGGCGGCCAGGCCGGTCATGGCCCAACGCATCATTTGTCGTTCGTTCGTTCTCACGTTGCCTCCTATGGTTGTGGTCGCACCGGAGTGAAAACGCGGGCCCCTCTCGGCCGCACGCGCGGGAAGCTCCAGCGTCCCTCCACACCGGTGGCGCGATGGTAAGAGCAAGCACGCAACATGACAAAGGCTGGCCAGCGAAAACTTCGCTGGCCAGCCTGTGGCCGGGGCGTGGTCCGTGTCGCGCACGGGACGCGCGGCGCCCGGGGTCTATGAGG
>JAFECU010000257.1 GCA_018242005.1 Pseudomonadota bacterium
GAGGACCTGCGCGCGCGGCTCAACCAGAGCTTCATGAACACCGCCGACTGGATGCGCAACCGCGCGGGCTGATCCAGGCATCCCTGAACCACCGCGGCGCCAGTTCCGTGGATCCCCGTCCCGGATCGATGTCCGGGATGACGTTCTTGCGCGGGGATGACGGGGACCGTTTTTTCAGCGGTTTTGGCGCCTGGCGCCTCTTTTTCTCATCGCATGTCTGCCGTTTCCACACTCTCCGCCGCCCCATCGGCCGCGGCCGCCCGCAGTCCGCTGCAGCAATGGCTGGCCGTGCTGGCCCTGGCCATGGGCGCCTTCATCTTCAACACCAGCGAGTTCGCGCCCGTGGGCCTGCTCAGCGACATTGGCGCGGGCTTTGGCATGCCCGCCGAGCAGGTCGGGCTGATGCTCACCATCTACGCCTGGATGGTGGCCCTGGCCTCGCTGCCCTTCATGCTGCTCACGCGCCACATCGAGCGGCGCCGGCTGCTGCTGGCCGTGTTCGGCGTCTTCATCGCCAGCCATGTGCTGACGGGGCTGGCGTGGAGCTTTGCCTCGCTGCTGGTGGCGCGCACGGGCGTGGCGCTATCGCATGCGGTGTTCTGGTCGATTACCGCGTCGCTGGCCGTGCGCGTGGCCCCCGCGGGGCGGCGCGCCCAGGCCCTGGGCCTGCTGGCCACGGGCACCTCGGTGGCCATGGTGCTGGGCATTCCGCTGGGGCGCGTGGTGGGCCAGGCGCTGGGTTGGCGCACCACCTTTGGGCTCATTGGCGCGGTGGCGCTGTTGGTCATGCTGGGCCTGCGTGCGCTGCTGCCGCGCCTGCCGAGCGAGAACGTCGGCTCGGCCCGCAGCCTGCCGCTGCTGGCGCGCCGGCCGGCGCTGGTGGCGCTGTATGTGCTCACGGTGCTGCTGGTCACGGCCCAGTTCACCACCTACAGCTATATTGAGCCCTATGTGCAGCAGGTGGGCGGACAGAGCGCGGGCGTAACCACCACCGTGCTGCTGCTGTTTGGCGGTGCGGGGCTGCTGGGCAGCCTGCTGTTTGGCTGGCTGGGGCTGCGTTTTCCGCGTGGCTTTCTGCTCACGGCGATTGCCGTGCTCAGCGCCTGCCTGCTGCTGCTAGGGCTGCTCGCGCCCCACATGTGGGCGCTGTACGCGCTGGCCGCGGTGTGGGGCGTGGCCATGATCTGCTTTGTGCTGTCCATGCAGTCCAAGGTGCTGCACCTGGCCTCGGACGCGACCGATGTGGCCATGTCGCTGTTCTCGGGTATTTTCAACCTCGGCATTGGCGCGGGCGCGCTGCTGGGCAGCCAGGTCATCGCCCATGCGGGCCTGGCCCAGGTGGGTTGGGCGGGTGGCGCCGTGGGCGTGCTGGCCAGCCTGTGGTGCGCGTTCACCTTCGTGGCCTGGGCGCCGAGCTTCCGGCTGCGGCCGGCGCATGTTTGATACTATTTTATCAATAGCTGCTTGCGCTTTACTGGCGGGCGCTGGAGCCGGTTTTCATGGCATCAGGAATGCGCGCGTCGGCCCGGTGCCAGCAGCACCACCAGTGCACCCGCGCCGCCGTCGGCCGGGCGCGCCTGCACGAAGGCCAGCACCTCCTTCTTCTGCACCAGCCAGGCCTGCACCCGGCCCTTGAGCACGGGGGTCTTGCCCGGCGAGCCCAGGCCCTTGCCGTGCACGATGCGCACGCAGCGCAGTCCCGTGCGGTGGGCCAGGCGGATGAAGTCGGCCAGGGCCTCGCGCGCTTCGTCGCGGCGCAGGCCGTGCAGGTCCAGCTGGCGCTGGATGCTCCAGTGGCCCGCGCGCAGGCGGCGCGTGACGTCCAGGCCCATGCCGGGGCGGCGAAAGCTCAGTTGGTCGTCCACGTCCAGCAGCGTGCTGACGTCGAATTCGTCGCTCAGCGATTCGTGCAGCACGCGCGCCTCGTCCAGCGTGCGTTGCACGGGCTGGGGCTCGGGTGGGACGGGCTGGGGCCAGTGGCGCTCGGACTGGCCCCTGAGCGGCAGCACGGCGCCCACCGCCTCGGCAAACAGATGGCGCTCGGCGCGGGCGCGGCGCTCGGCCTCCTGCCTCTGGCGTTCGCGCTCGGCGGCCTGCGCGGCGGCCTCCTGCAGCGCGCGGCGCAGGGGCTTGAGTTCGGCGAAGGAGCGGGCGGTGAGGGCGTTCATAGCGTCGCGCCGTTTGTACCGCAGCGCTCAAGCCCGCCGCGCAGCGGCAGGTATTCGGCGGCGATGAACTGCGTGACCTGGGCGGGGTTGAAGTTGTCGTCGCTCACGAAGACGAGCACGCAGCCGCTGCCGCGTGCGCCATCCCGCAGCGGCGCGCCCCAGGTCATGCCCTCGATGTTGTCGGGTGTGATGCCGAGCGCCGCCAGGTCGGCCACCAGGGTCTTGGGCGCGGGGCGGTGGTTGGCGGGCGTGAGGGCGTCAAGCGCCAGTGTGTCGCTGCCCGTGCGCGTGTCGATGCGGTACAGGCGCGCGCCAAAGCCCGCGCCGGCGCTGTAGTCGCGCTCGAGCACCAGCAGGTGGTCGGGCCCGTCGGCCAGGATCTCGCTCACGCCGTTGATCTGCGGGCCGGGCAGGCGGCGCGTGCGCGGCACGGGGTCGGGCGCGTAGGCGATCTGGCGCAGGGCCCGGCCGCTCGCGATGTCGATCTGCGTGATGCGCACGGGTGCGCCGGCGCTCGTGGGCGTGGCCTCGTCGCCGTCCTGCTTCCAGGGCAGCTCCATGGCCAGCCAGGCGCTCTGGCCGTCGGGGGACAGGGCCAGGCCCTCGAGCGTGCCGTTGCGGCGTGGGCCGCGCTTTTTTGCGGGCGTGAAGCTCGCGGGCAGGGGCAGGGCGCGCACGGGGCTGCCGTCGGCGCGCGCCTGGCGCAGCTGCGGGCCGAAGTCGCGGCCAAAGTCGCCCTCGCTGGTCCATAGAAAGGCCTGGGCGCCGGGCAGCCAGCGCACGGCCTCGGCGTCGGGCCTGTCCATGCCGGCGCGCGGGCGCCACCAGGGGGCAAAGGGCTGGCCGCTCTCATGCAGCAGCGCGTGCACGCCGGTGAACTGCGGTGTGGCCAGGCCCCTGGCGTCGTAGTGCAGGCGGGCGGTGTAGACATGGGGCTGGCGCGCGTCGCTGATGACGAGGTATTCGTCGCGGCCTGCGTCGTAGTCGATGCCCGAGAGGCCGCCCAGCGTGGTGCCGCCGTACTCCGTGCCGGGGCTGATCTCTGCCACGCCGATCAGGCGCAGATGCGGCGCCTGCAGCAGGCCGGGCGCGGGCGGCGCCGGTGGGGTGTGTGGCACGGCGCAGCCGGCGAGCGCCAGCAGCGTGACCCAGGCCCAGCGTGGCAGTGTCACACCAGCCCCTGCTCGGCCATGGACAGGGCCGTGCCCGGCGCGACGATGACATGGTCGAGCACGCGCACGTCCACCAGGGCCAGCGCGGCCTTCAGGGTCTGGGTCAGGGCCTCGTCGGCGCGGCTTGGCTGCACGCTGCCGCTCGGATGATTGTGCGCCAGCACCACGGCCGCGGCCTGGTGGTGCAGGGCGCGCAGCACCACCTCGCGCGGGTAGACGCTGGTCTGCGTGAGCGTGCCGCGAAACAGCTCCTCCATGGCGATGAGCCGGTTCTGGCTGTCGAGCAGCAGCACGGCGAAGACTTCGTGTGCGCGCGCCGCCAGGTGCAGCTGCAGGTATTGCTTGACGGCGCCGGGGCTGTCGAACACCTCGCGCTCGCGCAGCTGCTGGGCCAGGGCGCGGCGGGCGAGCTCGAGCACCGCCACCAGTTCGGCACGCTTGGCCGGGCCCAGGCCCTTGATGCGCGCCAGGTCGGCCGCGCCGGCGTGCAGCAGCCCGGCCATGCCGCCAAAGCCGCCGCCGGTGATGTGGCCGCCCGCGTCGCGCACGGGGTCATCGAGCAGCTCCTGGGCCAGCTGCAGCACACCCTTGCCGGCCATGCCCGTGCGCAGCAGGATGGCGAGCAGCTCGGCGTCGGAGAGGGCGGCGGGGCCGCGCGCGAGCAGCTTCTCGCGCGGCTGGGCATCAACGGGCAGGTCTTTGAGGGGCATGTGGGCAGGCGGCGCCGGGCCGTGGGGGTATACCCGGTTTTCTACAATGGCGGCAGTTTATCGAGAGCCTTCATGACCGCAGACACCACCACCGCCACCACCGGCCTGCCCACCGTGCAGCAGGGGTCCTTTCTCACGCTGCATTACCGCCTGGCCGGCCCGGCGGGCACCGTGATCAACACCTTCGAGGGCAAGCCGGCCACGCTGTCGGTGGGCACGGGCGAGCTCTCGCCCGCGCTGGAGCAGCGCCTGATCGGCCTGGCCGAAGGTGCGCGCACAAGCTTCGAACTGGCCGCGGGCGAGGCCTTTGGCGAGCGCAACCCCGACATGCAGCAATGGGTGGCGCGCAAGCTGCTCGACGAACTGGGCGACCCGCACGAGGAGTACACCGTGGGCGACGTGGTGGAATTCCCCACGCCCGACGGCATGGGCAAGTACGCCGGCGTGGCGCTGCAGGTGAGGGACGACGGGGCCGTGCGCTTTGACTTCAACCACCCGCTCGCCGGCGTGCCCGTGACGTTCGAGGTGCAGCTCATCGGTGTGCTCTGAGCGTATGCAGAAACCCCAGGAAATCGTCCTGGCCGAGCCGCGCGGCTTCTGCGCGGGCGTGGACCGGGCCATAGAAATCGTCGAGCGTGCGCTGAAAAAATTTGGCCGCCCGATCTACGTGCGCCACGAGATCGTGCACAACACCTATGTGGTCAACGACCTCAAGGCCAAGGGCGCGATCTTCATCGAGGACCTGGCCGAGGTGCCGCCCGGCGCCACGCTGATCTTCAGCGCCCACGGCGTGAGCCGCGCCGTGCAGGACGAGGCGCGCGCACGTGGCTTCACCATCTTTGACGCCACCTGCCCGCTGGTGACCAAGGTGCATGTCGAGGTCGCCAAGCTGGCGCGCGAGGGCTACGAGTTCATCATGATCGGCCACAAGGGCCACCCCGAGGTCGAGGGCACCATGGGCCAGCTCGACC
>JAFECU010000258.1 GCA_018242005.1 Pseudomonadota bacterium
GCAAGAAGGGCCAAATCGGTTCGCACAGATTTGCGCTTTTGTTGGAGTTTACTCTATCTGTAATTATTAATTCTTAACTTTTTTGCGCTGCATTTGCCCCCATGTCCGCCATTTCACTCACGCCCAGGGCCTTGTACGAAGAGGTTGCCGAACAGCTGCGCCAGCGCATCTTTAGGCGCGAGCTGGAGCCCGGAAGCTGGATCGACGAGCTCAAGATTGCCGAGGAGTTCGGCATCAGCCGCACGCCATTGCGCGAGGCCCTCAAGGTTCTGGCGGCCGAGGGCCTGGTGACCATGAAGGTGCGCCGCGGCGCCTATGTCACCGAGATGTCGGAGAAGGACCTGCGCGACGTCTACCACCTGCTGTCGCTGCTCGAGAGCGACGCCGCCGCCGTGGTGGCCGCGCGCGCCAGCGATGCGCAGCTGCAGCAGCTACAGGCCCTGCATGACGAACTGGAACGCAGCACACACGAGCGCGACCAGTTCTTTTCCGTCAACGAGCGCTTTCACATGCAGCTGCTGGCGCTGGCCGACAACCGCTGGCGCGACCAGATGGTGGCCGACCTGCGCAAGGTCATGAAGCTCAACCGCCACAACTCACTGCTCAAACAGGGCCGCATAGAAGAATCGCTCTCCGAGCATCGCGCCATCATGGCGGCGCTGCGCGCACGCGATGCGGCAGAGGCCATGCGCAGCATGCAGCTGCATTTCAGCAACGGGCTGCAGGCGGCGGGGTAACCGGCACCACGATCCGCCTAGAGCCTGTTAACGCTATGCAAGAGGCCGCCTTGCATAGCGTTAACAGGCTCTAGCCCGGCGCGCCTTCCACGTCATACACGCGGCCGAAACGGTTGGCCAGCAGGTCAGCCAGCGCAATCTGCTCCTGCTGCACAAACCCCGCCTGCGGCAGCCGGCCGCTGAACACCAGGTCCAGCGCAGTGCAGATGCCCGCGGCCGTGGTCTGCTGTATGGCACTGAGCTGCTGGCCGCGCAGCCGCCGACCCAGGATGCGTGCCGCGTAGCTCTCCTGCACCAGCTGCCCGCCGCGCAGGCCGCGCGCGCTGGCCAGGATGACGATCACGTCCTGCTTGGTTGCGGCCACCGCGCCCTCCAGCAGTTCGTGCAACAGCGCTCGTCGCTCGCCCAGGCGCAGTTCGTGCAGCAGCAGGCGCATGGCGGCATGGTGGCCCGGGTAGCGAATGGTCTTGTAGTCAAGCTGCTGCAGCCGGCCCTCCCAGGTCTGCGGCAGTGTGCCCAGGCCGCCCGAGGTACTGAAGGCCTCGTACTCCACGCCGTCGATCAGCACCGACTCCAGCCCCCCGAGCGCCGGCACCCGGGTACGCTGGCCTTGAACGATGACCTCGCACGGGTTGCAATATTCGTTGATCAACCCCTCCGTGCTCCAGGTCAGGCAGTAGCGCAGCGCACCCTGCGGAAAGCGCGGCAGCGCACCCACACGCAGGTGCAGCGTCTGTGCATTGTCCAGGCGGCCCGCCAGGTCGTTTCCCACGATGCCGATAAAGCCCGGCGCCAGCCCGCACTGCGGCATGAGGACGCTGCGCGCACCCTCCGCCAGCGCACGGATGGCCTGGGTGCTGGCCACGTCCTCGGTCAGGTCGAAATAATGCACTCCCAGACGCGCGCACAACGTCGCCACGGACACGGCCTGGTGAAACGGCAAGGCGTTTAGCACCGCATGGCGGCCGGCGATGCTGGCCTCCAGCGCCGCCGCGTCGGGCACATGCACCGTGGCCACGCCCGCCAGGGCCTGGACCCGTTGCAGCGCGGGGAGGTTGCGATCAGCCACCTGCACGCGGTAGCCGCCGGCTTCGGACAGCAACAGAGCAATGGCTTGGCCGATATGGCCCGCACCCAGAATCAGCACGGAGCGGGCGGTCGCCGGGTTGGCATGCGGTCTAGGGGTGGTCATGGCGCGCCTCCTTCCCTGTAGAGTTGGTGATCAGGCCATGCTAGGCGCGTTTGTGCTCCGTGGGTAGCTCGGGCCCATGCAGCGCCTGTGCCAATTACTCACCTATCAATAGCTACAAGCGCTTGCCACATAAGCGTCAAAGGCCAATATATCGTCCTATCTCTGATGCTGACGATGCTCTCAAGTGCCGATCGCCAACCCAGCACCGCCCGCACCTGTCATCTCAACTCGAAGCCTTTTTAGTCCCCACACCCAGCCAGCAGGCCATGGCAGGCAACAGAAAGATGGCGCCCAGCACGTTCACGAGGAACAGGAACGCCAGCAGGATGCCCATGTCCGCCTGGAACTTGAGCGATGAAAACGCCCACGTGCCCACGCCAATCGACATGGTGATGGCCGTAAAGACGGCCGCCGTGCCGCGCTGGTGCATGGCCTCGTAGAACGCCTCGCGCAGCGACGAGCCGCGATCGTCAATTTCGTGCTGGATGCGCTCGAACAGGTAAATGCCGTAGTCCACGCCTACACCAACGCCCAGGGCGATGACAGGCAAGGTCGCCACCTTCAGGCCTATACCCAGGAAAGCCATGAGCGCGTTGCACAGGATGGATACCAGGGTCAGTGGCACGATGATGCACAGCACCGCACGCCAGCTGCGAAAGGTGAGCCAGCACAGCAACGTGATAGCGCCAAAGATCGAGCCCAGCATTTCAATCTCGGCCTTCTCGACGGCCTCATTCGTCGCCGCGGCCACACCCGCGTTGCCGCCGGCAAGACGGAAGGTGACGTTCGGCGTCTTGTCCTGAGCGATGAACTCACGCACCGCCTTCACCACGTGCGCAAGGGTGGCGCCTTCATGGTCATTCAGAAAGAGCTGCAAATGGATGGTCTTGCACCCCTCGGAATTCATGCCCAGGTCGGGCGAAGCACTCTTTGCCCCGGTGCGCAGCGCCGCTTCGCTACGCTGCAGAGCCGCCCAGCGGGGGTTGCCCTCGTTGCTGCCCGCCGTGGCCAGCTTGGCGAAACCAGCCACCGTGACCACCGAACGCACACCATCCACGCCACGCATCGCTACGTCGAAACGCTCCACAGCGTTCATCACGCGCCAGTTCAGGCAGGCCTCATCAAGGTCCTTGGTCTCCAGGTACACCGAGAGCACATCCATGCCGATCGCGTACTGTTTGATGATGGCATCGTTATCACGGTTGTAGCGCGACTCGGCGCGCAGCTCCGGCGCGCCCGAGCCGATATCGCCCGTGAGAAGGTGGCGCGACATCACCGTTCCCCCCGCAAGCAGGACCAGGGACACAGCAAAAGTCACGAGCGCCGGTCTGGGCTCGGCCAGAGCCGACACGGCCCACCAGCGCGCGCGGGACTTGGCATCCATGCCATCAGGCGTCGTCTCCTTCGCCGGCGCTTTGTAGGGCAGGTAGGACAGGGCCACCGGCAGGATGACCTTGTTGGTGAAGATCATCAGCGACACGCCCAGGCAGGCCGTCAGCCCCAACTCGTGCACGATGGGAATGTCGATCAGCATGATCACCATGAAACCCAGCGCGTTCATGAGCAACGCAAGCGTGCCAGGGATGGCCAGGCGGCGGAACGCCAACTCGGCCGCCTGCGGCGCACTGTGGCCGGTGCGCATTTCGTACTTCCAGGCATTGGTCATCTGCACCGCGTGCGAAACGCCAATCGAAAAGATCAGGAATGGCACGAGGATGGACATGGGGTCGATGCCGTAGCCGATCAGGGGCAGCAGCCCCAGCAGCCACACCACGGGCAGCAAGGCCACCAGCAGTGCCAAGACCGTCAGGCTGAGCGAGCTCGAGTACACGAACAGCAGCACCGCCGTGATGACAAAGGCGACTGCGAAGAACAGGATCACGTTGAACAACCCGTCCATCACGTCGCCCAACACCTTGGTGAAGCCAACGATATTGATCTCAATGTCCTTGCTCTGGTGCTTGGTGCGGATTTCTTCGAGTTTGTGCGCAACTTCGGCGTAGTCGAGTTTGGCGCCGGTCGCGGGGTTGACCTCCAACAGGTCGGCGCGCACCATGGCCGCATGCTGGTTCTTGCTCACCAAGCGGCCAATCTGGCCGGACTTGGCCACATTGGAGCGCACCTGAGCCAGGCCCTGGGCGTCGGCAGTGAAGCGCGAGGGAATGAGCACCTCGCCGACGAAGCCGTTTTCCGTCACCTCCACGTAGCGCACGTTGGGCGTGAACAGCGAGAACACCTGCCCCCGATTGACGCCCGGAATGAAGAAAACCTCGTCGGTGATCTCGCGCAGCACCTTCAGAAATTCGGGGTTGTAGATGTCGCCCTCCCCCTTCCACTGCACGCTCACCATGATGCGGTTGGCACCCGAGAACTGCGCCGCATGCTGGAGAAAGGCCTGCATGTAGGCGTGACGCAGCGGAATCAGCTTGTTGAAACCGGGGTCAAGATGCGTGCGCAGGGCCGAAGCCCCGAGCAAGGCGGTGACCAGCGCCGCCATGACCAAGATGATTCGCCGCCAAGCGATCAGCGACTGGGCAATTCGCGCAATCAGCCTGTCCAGCCAGGTCACTGGGGCTGGAAGGGTCATGGCCTGGCCTCTGCCGCCTGTGGTGCGGCCGCAGGCCTGTAGGGCACGAGTCCGGCATCGGAAGCCAGCCAGCCAGAGCCATCGGGCTGCAACTCAATGTCCATCAGCGTGGCGCGACCGGCCAGGCGGCTCAGCGCGAAATGCGCACCGCCATCCTTGCTGGTGGCGACCATGCTGCCCTGTCCCACCAGCAGAATTTCGCCATCCGGCAGCACGGCGCTGCCAAAGAAAGACACGGGCGCAGGTATTTCCGAGCGCTGCCATGGCCCGTCGCCGTGGCTAACGAAGGCGTTGCCACGCATGCCATACACCAGCCAACCGTGGTTGGTGAGGGGCAGTGCGTTGTAGAAGGAACCGTTGTAGAACTCGGGCAATTGCGTCCAGCTCTCGCCCTGGTCCTGCGAGCGCAGCACCAGGCCGCGTTCGCCAACGATGAGCCAGTCCTTGCCGTCGTCTGACCCGACGATGCGGTTCAAGTGCTTATCCTCCACCCCCCCAGGCAGGGCAAGAGGAGTCCAGGTCCGGCCGTCGTCTTGCGACTGCAGGGCGCGCCCGAACGCACCCACGGCCAGCCAGCGCTCGCCCTGCACGTTGGCCGCACTCATGATCGGCTCGCCGTTCTTTTCATCGAAGGCCACCTCGGTCCAGCTCAAGCCGCCATCGGTGGTTCGCAAGATCCAGCCCTCATGCCCGACGGCCAGGCCGCGCAACCCGTCGCTGGCAAACACCACCTGCGTGATCAGGGCCTGGCGGTCCTGCGACACCGTCGCCTGCTGCCAGCTCTTGCCCTGATCCTTGGAGTACAGCAGCTTGCCCAACTCGCCGCCGGTCACCAGTGCGGCCTTGGACTGCACCAGTGTGTTGAAGTGGATTTTTTCAACCGCCAGCCGCGTCTCCGCCAACGCCGGGGTGTGCCTGGGAGAAAACGCCTGCACCGCAGCAACCGCCATCAGAGCGGACATGGTCAGGCCAACTAGTATTCGCACGTTTGTCTCCTTGTTGGGAGTGCCCCGCAGTGGGCACGGATCGCCATGGCACTGCATTCTGGCGATTGCACGCCATTCTTCATCGTCCGAAAGGACGACTACACGCGCGTTGCATCAGCAACACTCTCTTGGCGCCGGAAGAAAAAAACGCACCGGGAGCCATTGCTCTCCAGTGCGTTGGAAACAGCGGACCTGCGGGTTTGCCGCCACCCACACTGGCGGCCGTAGGTCTTAGCGTTCGTCAGAAGGTGTATTTCATGGTGACCGACAGGTAATCGCGGTCGGTCAACAGGCGGTTGTTCTTGAGGTCAAGTGAGGCGCTACCCAGGTAACCAAAGTAATTCACGCCCACCGCCAGGTTGCCCTTGTACGTGAAAGAGGCCCCAACGCTGTAGCGCTTGTCGCCTTCGCCACCGACACCACCAACCAAGGTGCGACCCTTGAGCTGTTGCTGGTAGCTGATGGGGACGTTCAAGTCCCAGCCCTCAAATACGCCCGGATAGCCCAGTACCAGCGTACCTGACACTGCGAACGCACTCCTGGTGCGGAAGCTCAGGTTGTCCGAGGCCGTGAAACCATAGGCCGCAGGGAAAGCGTCAGCACCCACCGCCTTGCGCGGCGTGACCTTGCCAATCGTGACGGCCGACAATTCACCCAGCAGCTGCACCTGGTCGGCAATGGCCGTGCGACCAATATTATAAAAACCACCCAGGTTCAGCTGCGAGACATTCGCACGCGTTGCCGTCGTCATGGTGGTTCCCTTGGTAGGGTCGATGATGGCATCCACCAGCACCGGCGCACCTTCGCGGTAGGTGAACTCACCGTAGGCCGACACAGGGCCGAAGGTAGTGCTGACAGTGCCGCCGAGCAGCTTGATGTTGTCGAAATAACGAATCTGGTAGGAACCGTTGCCGATCTGTTTAAGCCCGCCCATGGCTGCCTGAAGCGCCGCCGGGATCGGAGAACCGGGAGTGAACGCGTTGATCTCTGTCAGCGGCGTACGGTCCTTGTAATTCATGTAGTACACGCCGACTTCGGTCTCGTCAGTGACGCGGTAGCGCGTACCTATACCCCACTGGCCGGTATTGCCGGGCTGAATGTCGGCACCGCGGGCGCCGAAGGAGCAACCGCTAAAGCCGCCGTAACCCGCCGCAGGCACCGCCGGAATCGAGGTGTATGGGCCCAGGCAGCTGCCACCTGGACCCACGCCGTCAGAGGTGTTCAGGAACGAGCCGGGAGCAGGTGCAATGGTTGGATGAAAACCGAATTGCGCGTACCCCAGAAGTGACCAGCGAGGGTTCATCTCGATGGACATGGAAATCTGGTCTTCGGGCAACACCTGATCTTTCACCTCGGTGCCTGGGACGCCCACCTTGGTTCCATCGAAAGGCCCTTGCGCCTGCGCCATGTTGGCAAAATACACCGACTCGCCCCAGTTCACCGCATGGCGCCCCAGACGCACCGTGGCACGGCTGTCGCCCAGTGCAAACGATGTGTAACCGTAGGCATCCAGGACGCGGCTGTAGCCACCGTGATAGCGCTTCGCCCCTTCGGTGAACTGGTCGAACGGCGGCGGCTTGTTGACGGTCCTGGAGTTCGGGTCGTTGTCGTTCCTGTGGTGGTAGACGTCGTCGTAGAACGTGCTGCCCGAAAAGACAAAGCCTGTCTCACCCTTGTATACCTTGCTCTCGAACAGGGCCGACAGGCGGTTCGCCGTCAGCGACCCTTTCTTGAAATTGTTGTCGCCATCATTGCTCCCAGCGGAACCGGCCAGGACAGGGTCTGCATTCTTCATGCGCTGGGAAGCCGTGTAGGTTCCGGTCAGCTTCCAGTCCAGCTTGACGTCGTTGCCCAGGTCCACGAGATCACCGGCATGGGTGGCCCCGGCCAGCACGAAGGCCAGCGCGGCAGCCGCAACCGGCTTGAGTTGGGTGCAATAGCTCACAGTGTTGTCTCCTCAAAATTTCGCGTTGGCTTTGGTGGTGCGCGTAGTGCGCCGTCTGGGGCAGATTGTTCTTGCACCACATCAAGACTTCATCGTCTATTGAGACTAGAGACTTTCCCTCAATCGCGCCGGCACAGCCATCGTCCGTTTGAAGGTAGCGCATCCGCCTGATCTTCTGTGTGATGCTGGCCTCACCCTTTCCCCATATCAAAGGATTTCCCATGCAAACAACCTTGGTCACCGGGTCAGCCTCGGGCATAGGCGCGGCCACGCAGACCGCGTTGCGGGCCGCAGGCCACCGGGTCATCGGCGTAGACCTGCGCAATGCCGATATCTGCGGAGACCTCTCCAGCGCCGCAGGCCGCCAGGCCGTGCTGCAGCAAGTGCTGGAAAAAACCGGTGGTGTACTCGACGGACTCGTGCTGTGCGCAGGCCTGGGCCCACAAGTGCACCCCGCATCCAAAGCCGTGTCCGTGAACTACTTTGGTGTAGTGGATCTGCTCGACGGCTTGCTGCCCGCATTGCAAAAGGGCCAACAGCCTGCAGCCGTGGTGGTCTCCTCTGTCGCGTCGTCGCAGCTATCCTGGGAGCGCAACCCGCTGGCCGCAGCGCTGCAGGCCGGCGACGAGGCTCAGGCCGGCCAGATCGTGGACGGCGCGGGCGACAAGGGAGGTCAGCTGGCCTACGCAGGCTCCAAGAACGCCGTCACCGTCGCCGTGCGCCAGCGTGTACGCGCCTGGGGCCAGGCCGGCGTGCGCCTGAACACCGTGGCGCCCGGAGCGGTGGAAACGCCGCTGCTGCAAGCCGGATTGCAGGATGCGCGCTACTCACAGGCCATCAAGGACTTCGTCGCCCCGCTTGGCCGGCGCGCCGATCCAGCGGAAATCGCCGCGACCGTGGTCTTTCTCATGGGTCCTCAGGCCAGCTTCGTGCATGGCACGCAGCTCTTCGTCGATGGCGGCATGGACGCCATGGTTCGCCCCACGCAGTTCTGAGCATGGTCAGCGCCGAGACCATGCACGCGGTGGTGCACCGCTACATCGCCGCGCTCAACGCCGGAGACCTGGAGGCCATCACCGCCCTCTACGCCATGGACGCCACGGTGGAAGACCCCGTGGGCACCCCACCTCACCAGGGCCAAGCGGCGATTCGCGCGTTCTACGCCCAATCCTTGGCCATGAAACTGCAGGTGACGCTGGAAGGCCCGGTGCGCGCCGCGGCCCACGAGGCGGCCTTTTCCTTTTGTGTGCGCCTGCACTGGCAGGGGCGGGACATGGTGATCCGACCCATCGATGTCTTTCGCTTCGACGAGGCGGGAAAGATCGTGGCGATGCGGGCGATCTTTGGGCCGGAGAACATGACGGAGGCCTGAGCCCCCTCTCCCCCTACCTCTTACCTCCCGCAAGGGGAGAGGCGATGCCGAAGCGCGGCCCCGCTATCTCCACTGCCCCGTCAGCGACAGGAGCTTGAGCTGCAAGCGCACCATGTGCTCGGCGTAGACCAGCGCCTCCTGAGTCGGCAGGGGCTGGGCCACGCGCTGGGCGTAGACCTGCAGGGCACCTTGCACCACCGCCAGGCTATCGCCATCGGCCAGCCAGGCCCAGTCGGCCAGCTGCGCGGCCAGGGGAGGGTTGGCCGGCGCAATCGCCAGGGCGCGCGCGATCAGCCTATCGGCGCCGCCGGCCAAGGCGGCCAGTTCGGCGGCTTCGCTGGCCAGCGGCGCGGGACGCCAGTGCGAGGGGATGTCGTCCCACCAGCCCGTGTATTCGCTGCCCACCATGCGCCCTATGTCGCGCGCCGAGACGTAGAGCTCGCGCGCGTCGGGGCGCCCCGCCAGGTCGGCCGGCAGGGACACTCGCTCAAATACCTGATCCTTGCGCAGGCCGCTGTTCAAGCCGTCGACCACCTGCTGGGCAATGCTCTCCAGCATGCGCGCCTGGGCCGGCAGGCGATCCTGGATCTCTGCCGGGTTGGAAATGGCTGCCCCGTGCGCGGGCAGCAGCAGCTGAGGTTGCTGCGCCGCCATGTCACGCAGCGCCTTGGCCCATTCCTCGGGATAGCGCTGACGCCTCTTTCCGTTGCCGGCGTTGGGAAGAAAACTCTGGAAATAATCGGCCGAGGCGACAATCTTGCGCCCGGGCACCGCAACCCAGATCTGGTCCTCGGTCTCGCCGCGTGCATGCGTGAGCACGAAGTCCTCGCCGCCTATGCGCAAGGTGGCCTGGCGGTGGAAGGTCTCGGTAGGTCGCACCGCCTGGCGCCAGTCGCGCGGCACGTCGGACAGCTTTTGCTGGTTGTTGCGCGCGTTCAGACCCCAGCTGCGCATGTCCAGCTCCATCTGCGTGATGAAGCGCTCCTCGGCCACGATGCGCGGCGGCTGCGGCTTTTGCGCCATCAAGGCCCAGGCGCCAAATGCGTGGTCGGCATGGAAATGCGTAAAGATGATGGTGTGCACGGGCCTGGAGCTCAGCGTGGGCAGCACCTCGGCCAGTACCGGGCCGGCGGGCGCGTAGCCGCTGTCGATCAATACCAAGCCTTCGTCGGTTTCAAGAACGATGACGTTGACTATGGGAAAGCGCAGCAGCCAGGTGCGCGGCGCCACGGCCTCGATCTTCAGCTTGGCACGCGCCTCCGCAATGGCCTTGGCGTCGTCGCGGCTGTACATGCTGTTGGCGATGGCGTAGGACATTTCCGAGCCAAAGCCGCCGCCCAACATGATGGATTGCAGCAGCTGCGGATTCGCTTTGAACACCGCCGCACGCGCCGCCTGCACCTGCGGGCTGGCGCTGCCGGAGCCGCCACGGTCGTCCGCCGAATCATCGTGGGCGAACGTACTGCAGGCCATGCCAAAAAATAGGGCGCCCACGGCCAGGCCGCGGCGCCAGGAAGAGAAATTTGTCATGCTGCCTCCTTGTCAAAGCAGTGCGCCCACCGCAAGGGTGGGCGCTCAGGGTGCCGGGGCTCTGCCCGCGACCAGCTCGCCGCTGCGTCAGTTGCCCGCGTTGCGCGCGGCTTCGGGGGTGAACATGGACGGAGTCATGTCGCCCTTGTTCAGGATGGGGCCAAGCGGGCGCTCCTGGAACAGGTTGTAGGCCAGGTAGCCACCCGAATTCAGGTCGTAGTAGAAGCTCGTTCCGGCGTGAAAGGTGTTGGCGTCGAACGCGTAGTAGTGGTTGATCAAGCCATGCTGCCAGAGCTGGCCGCGCGCGTCGTAATAGTCGGCAACCAGGGCCTGGCCCGTGTCCTCATCGAGGAACAGCACGCGCTTGGCGAACACGTGGCGGAAACCTTCCTTGAGCGTGGCTTCGAGGACCCACACGCGGCGCAGCTCATAGCGCATGAAGTCCGGGTTGGCATGGCCTGGCTTGAGCAGGTCGGCGTACTTCACGGTGTTGGCGTGGATCTTGTACGCGTTGGCCGGCACGTAGATCTCCTTCTTGCCCACGGCCTTCCAGTTGTAGCGGATGGGCGAGCCGTTGAAGAGTCGATCCTGGTCGATGGTCATCTTGCCGCCGGTGCCGGGCATGGGCTGATCAAAACCATACTCGGGCACCTGGCGCACGCGGCGCGTGCCGGGGTCGTAAGTCCACTGCAGGCGCTTGTCCTTGGCAAAGTCGACCGGCTCGGAGTTCACGCCGACCGTACCTTTTTCACGCTCGGGCAGGATGGTCACGTTCATGCCCTGCGCCATCAGTCCGACCAGGGGCTTGCCGGCCTCCTCGGGCGTATTGAGCAGGCTCATGCTGCGGTTCCACGAACGGCCCCAGGCAATGCTGCCGTCCGACAGCACGTTGGCGTTGTCGCGTATGGTGTTTTCGTTGAAGGTGCGAAACGGCAGCAGGTTGTTGAAGGCAAGCTCCAGGCCCGTCTTGGGGATGGGGAAGGGTAGCGAGCCCTTGACGCCATGCTCCACACTCAGGCCATCGGCGGCCATCACGGCGTTCTGGGCGTTCTTCTTGGCCGATGCGCAGACGAAGTCGGGGAAGCGGAAATCACGGTGCCCCTGGTACACCGGCATGCGGTAGGTCTTGGGGTACTTGGCAAACATCGCCTTCTGGCCGTCGGTCAGGCGCTCGGCGTACTGCGACAGGTTTTCCGCGGTGATGGTGAACAGGGGCTTTTCGTCCTTGTAGGGATCGACCGGGTGCTGGCCCACATGGGGCTTGTAGTCGATGCCGGGAGGCGTGCCCAGCCACTTGCCGGTGAACTCGGGCACACCACTGGCGGTGCCGGCCTTTTCGCCACCGGTACAGGTCAGCGTCTTGCCGAGCTTTTCCACTTCTTCGGGCGAGGCCTTGGCAAAGGCGGCGCCGCCTGCCACCAGACCCAGGGCGATCACGGCCAGCACGCTGGGCTTCAAGGTCATCTTCATCTGCATCTCCTTGTCGTCAAATTCCTGAAAACGACAGCACCCAGGCTGACGTCCATCCATGGCCCCTGCGGGGTTGATCACATGCACCCCAGGGCCACTGGCATGCATGGTGAGAGCGATTGTGAAATCGCCCCCCTCCTTGCTCATCGTCAAACAGGACTAGGCGTTTCCCCTAGCCGCATTCCGAAGCCGTTTCACCGCCCCTCGAACCGGGGTTTGCGCTTCTCGATGAAAGACTGCATGCCCTCTTTCTGGTCCTGCGTGGCAAACAACAGCTGGTTGGCCTTGCGCTCGAGCATCAGCGCCGCGTCGAGCGAGGCGTCCATGCCCGCCAGCACCACCTCCTTGATCTGCATGACCGCCAGCGGCGGCATGGCGGCAATCAGCGCGGCCAGCTTCAGCGCCTCGGGCAGCACGTCATCATCGGGGAGCACCTGGCTCACCAGCCCCATGACCTGCGCCTCACGCGCCGTCACGGGCCGACCCGACAGCAGCATGCGCATGGCGTTGAATTTGCCCACCGCGCGCACCAGGCGCTGCGTGCCGCCTATGCCGGGCATGATGCCGATGCGGATCTCGGGCTGGGCGAAGCTCGCGCCCTCGCCCGCCAGGATGATGTCGCAGTGCATGGCCAGCTCGGCGCCGCCGCCGAAGGCGTAGCCGCAGACCGCCGCGATGATGGGCTTAGGGCAACGCTCGATGGGCGCCCACACGCGCTCGGTGTGGCGCTTCATGATCTCTATGGGGCCGCAGCCATCCATGCTTTTGATGTCGCCACCGGCGGCAAAAACCTTCTCGCCCCCGGTCAGCACGATGGAGCGCACGCGCTCGTCCTCGGCCAGCGCAGTGAAGGCGCGCGACAGCGCCGCCTGCAGTGGCAGGCTCAGGGCGTTGGTGGCCTCGGGCCGATGCAGCGTGACCCAGGCGACGCCGCCTTCCAGGCATTGCACGCGCAGTTCGGGCGTGCACAGGTCGGGCATCAAGTGCTCTTCGGATGAAAAAGACATGGGGTTTTCCTGGGGGCTATCCGTCTGAATGACGATGGCGCGATGGTCGCGGGGGCAAGCTGCTGCGGCATCGTCCTTTTGGACGTATCTGGATAGGGGTGGGATTTCTATATTTCCTTCCCATGAACCCGCAACAGGACTTTCAACATCAGGTGGTGCTCGTCACCGGCGGCACCAAGGGCATTGGCCGGGCCATTGCCGAGGGCTTTCTGGCCGCGGGCGCCACGGTGGTGGTGTGCGCACGCCAGCAGCCAGAGCAACTCCCCAGCCGCGACGGGCGCAACGCCGAATTCGAGGCCTGCGACGTGCGCGAGGCCACGGCCCTGCAGGCGCTGGTGCAGACCATCGTGCAGCGCCATGGGCGGCTGGACGTGGTGGTGCACAACGCCGGCGGCAGCCCGGCCGTGGACGCCGCCACCGTCTCGCCGCGCTTTCACGAGGGCGTGATCCGCCTGAACCTGCTGGCCGCGCTGCACATGGCGCAGGCGGCCAATGCCGTGATGCAGCAGCAGGAGAGCGGCGGCGTGATCGTGCTCATAGGCAGCATCAGCGCGCTGCGCCCCTCACCCGGCACGGCGGCCTACGGCGCGGCCAAGGCGGCGGTGCTCAGCCTGACCTCGTCCCTGGCCGTGGAGTGGGCGCCCAAGGTGCGCGTGGTCGCCGTCAGCCCGGGCCTTGTGCGCACCGAGCAGTCGCACTTGCACTTCGGCGACGAGCAGGGCATTGCGAGCGTCGCCGCCACCATTCCGGCCGGGCGCCTGGCCGAGCCGCAGGACATCGCCAACGCCTGCCTGTTCGTGGCCTCGCCCCAGGCGTCCTACATGAGCGGCAGCAACCTTCTGCTGCACGGCGGCGGCGAGCGGCCGGCCTTTCTGGGCGCAGCCCACAACACCACCCCGCACGGTCAGTCCTGACCCTGTGGCCACACCGAACGACAAAGGAGCTAACTGTGGCTGAACCCGCATGGATGCAAGAAGTCCGCGCCCTGGTGGGCAAGGAATACGGGCGCGTGTACGCCTGGGACCCGGTCAACGCGCCGATGATTCGCCAGTGGTGCGAGCTCATGGGCACCGAGGTGCCGCACGACGAGGATGGCAATGTGCTCGCCCCGCCCGCCATGCTGCAGGTGTGGTGCATGGAGGGGCCGGTGGCCAACAACTACCCGCCCGGATCGACCACCGAGAACCCCTACGAGGCATTGAAGCTCATCGAGGCCCAGGGCTTCCCGTCGGTCGTCGCGGTGAATTCCGAGCTGACGTTCGAGCGCTACCTGCGCGAGGGCGAGAAGCTCTACTACACCACGCGCCTGGACAACGTGGGCGAGGAAAAGACCACCGGCCTGGGCACGGGCTACTTCGTCACGCTCATCATGAGCTACTTCTCGCAGGCCCAGGCCCAAGGTGGCCAGGACGAGAAGGTCGGCGAGCTGCTGTTTCGCGTCTTCAAGTTCCGCCCGGCCAACCCCGTCAAGCCCGCGACCGATGCGCCCGCCGCACAACCGAAGGCCATCCCGCGCTCGGCCCCCGGCATCAGCGACGACACGCGCTTCTTCTGGGACG
>JAFECU010000259.1 GCA_018242005.1 Pseudomonadota bacterium
TGGAACGCCTGGAAGGACAAGCAGCTGGAAGACCTGTACCGCGCCACGCTGCGCGTGCTGGGCGGGCGCGCGCCTGAAGCATCCGCCGAGATCGAGGCGCGCAAGCGCGAGGCGCTGGTTCTGCTGGCCCTGGGCACCCTGCCGCACGAGGCGCACAAGCGGCTGTGGGACACGCTGGACGTGAGCTACTTCATGCGCCACGAGGCGCCCGACATCGCCTGGCACACGCGCCACCTCTCGCGCCATGTGGGCAGCGCCCGGGCCATCGTGCGCGCCCGCCTGTCCCTGGCCGGCGAAGGGTTGGAGGTGCTGGTCTACGCCCCAGACCGGGCCGATCTTTTTGCCCGCATCTGCGGCTACTTCGACCGGGCGGGGTTTTCCATTCTGGACGCGCGCGTGCACACGGCGCGCAACGGCCACGCGCTGGACACCTTCCAGGTCGTGACCGCCAGCCAGCCCGGTGCCTACCGCGAGCTCATCCACATGGTCGAGAACGATCTGCAGCTCGCCATCGAGGACCAGGGCGCGCTGCCCGAACCCGCACGCAGGCGGGTGTCGCGCCGCGTCAGGAGCTTTCCCATCGCGCCCCGCGTCACACTGCGTCCCGACGAGAAGGCACAGCGCTGGCTCATCAGTATTTCGGCGAGCGACCGCGCCGGCCTGCTGTACATGGTGGCGCGCGTCCTCTCGCGCCACTCATTGAGTGTGCAGCTCGCCAAGGTCAGCACCCTGGGCGAGCGCGTGGAAGACACCTTCCTGGTGCAGGGCCCGGAGCTGCAGAGCAACGCGCAGCAGATCCGCATAGAGACCGAGCTGCTGCAGGCGCTGGCCGATCAGTAGCGGCGCGAGCGTGCCCTCAGGCACTCACTCCTCTTCAACCTCGCCGACGTCGGGAAACAGCACCTCGGTGAAGCCGAAATGGCTGAAGTCGCGCATGCGCATGGGATAGAGCTTGCCCCACAAGTGGTCGCACTCGTGCTGAACGACGCGCGCGTGAAAGCCACTGACCGTGCGGTCTATGGGCTTGCCGTGAATGTCAAAGCCGGTATAGCGTACGGTCTGCCAGCGCGGCACCATGCCGCGCAGCCCGGGCACGGACAGGCAGCCCTCCCAATCGAGCTGCTCCTCGTCGCCGACCGGTGTGATTGCCGGATTGATCAGCACCGTACGCGGCACGATGGGCGCATCGGGGTAGCGTGGATTGGGTGCGTCCGAGCCAAACACCACCATTTGCAGGTCCACACCGATCTGCGGCGCCGCCAGTCCGGCGCCGTTGGCCGCCTGCATGGTGTCGAGCAGGTCTGCGAGCAGCGCACGCAGTTCATCGCTGTCAAACCGGGTGACGGGTCGGGCGACTCGCAACAGACGTGGGTCACCCATCTTCAAGATGCTGCGTTGGGTCATCGTGGCTCTACCGGCTGATCGGTCAAAGGAAAGGGCATGGTGGCGTCCGGGCCATGTAGCATACGCTTTGCAACACCTGCACAATAGTCGCCATGCCCCAGCCAGCAGAGTCCGTGCCGCCCGTACCAGAGCAAGTGCCGCTGCCCGCCGTGGCGCGCTGGCTGCTGCTGCTGTTTGCCGGCCTGTGCCTTGCGCTTGGGGTGATCGGCATTTTTTTGCCTGGCCTGCCCACCACGGTTTTCATCCTCATGGCCGGCTGGGCCGCGGCCCGCAGTTCACCGCGCCTGTACCGCTGGCTCTGGCACCATCCGTTGTTCGGCTCCATGCTGCGCAACTGGCACAACGGCCACTGCGTGAGCCGTCATGCCAAGTGGAGCGCCACCCTCATGATGGGGCTGTGCGCGCTCATCCTGCTTCTGATCAGCATTCCGCGCTGGGCCGCCATCAGCGGCTGCGCAAGCATGGCCTGCGTGCTCACCTGGCTATGGCTGCGCCCCGAGCCACAGCATTGACGTTCACGCGACCCTGACAAAGACTGTTCGAGAAGCACCAGTTTTATGTATATAATCTAAGGCTTGTTCCCCGATAGCTCAGTCGGTAGAGCGCCGGACTGTTAATCCGTAGGTCCCTGGTTCGAGCCCAGGTCGGGGAGCCAAAATTGATGGCCTTGCAATTGCACAAGGCCTTGCGACAAAAATACCGATCATTCCTCAATAGCTCAGTCGGTAGAGCGCCGGACTGTTAATCCGTAGGTCCCTGGTTCGAGCCCAGGTTGAGGAGCCATTCAAGGCCATCCCGATGCATGTCGGGATGGCCTTTTTGCCCTTTCGGGCCCGGCAATGTGAACAGGCCCGCCGGCAGTGGCGGGCCCGATTCCCCGGTGGCGCGTCGGGCTTACATCTGGTCGATCATGACCTGCCCAAAGCCCGAACAGCTCACCTGTGTCGCGCCCTCCATGAGGCGCGCGAAGTCGTAGGTCACGCGCTTGCTGTCAATGGCCTTTTCCATGGCGTGGATGATGAGGTCGGCGGCCTCGGTCCAGCCCATGTGGCGCAGCATCATCTCGGCCGACAGGATCTCCGAGCCCGGATTCACATAGTCCTTGCCCGCGTACTTCGGCGCCGTGCCGTGCGTGGCCTCGAACATGGCGACTGAATCCGACAGGTTGGCACCGGGCGCAATGCCTATGCCACCCACCTGTGCCGCGAGCGCGTCGGAAACATAGTCGCCATTGAGGTTGAGTGTGGCGATGACACTGTACTCGGCCGGGCGCAGCAGGATCTGCTGCAGGAAGGCGTCGGCGATGCTGTCCTTGATGGTGATCTCGCGGCCCGTGCGCGGGTTCTTCAGGCGCATCCACGGCCCCCCGTCAATCAGCGTGGCGCCAAACTCCTGTGCCGCCAGCTCGTAGCCCCAGTCACGGAAGGCACCCTCGGTGAACTTCATGATGTTGCCCTTGTGCACCAGGGTCACGCTAGGCCTGTCGTTGTCGATGGCGTACTGGATGGCCTTGCGCACCAGGCGCTGCGTGCCTTCGCGCGACACGGGCTTGATGCCTATGCCGGAAGTCTCCGGGAAGCGGATCTTCCTGACGCCGAACTCGTCCTGCAGGAACTTGATGAGCTTCTTCGCCTTGTCGGACTGTGCCTCGAACTCGATTCCGGCATAGATGTCTTCCGAATTCTCGCGGAAGATCACCATGTTGGTCTTGTGCGGCTCCTTGACCGGCGACGGCACGCCCTTGAAGTACTGCACCGGACGCAGGCAGACGTACAGGTCCAGTTCCTGGCGCAGCGCCACGTTGAGAGAGCGGATGCCGCCACCCACGGGCGTGGTCAATGGCCCCTTGATGGACACGACATAGTCGCGCACGGCATGAAGGGTCTCCTCGGGCAGCCACACATCGGGGCCATAGACGCGGGTGGATTTTTCGCCCGCATAGACCTCCATCCAATGGATCTTGCGACGCCCGCCATAGGCCTTGGCCACGGCTGCATCCACCACCCGGAGCATCACCGGCGTAATGTCCACGCCCGTGCCGTCGCCCTCGATATACGGAATGATGGGCTGATCCGGCACGTTCAATGACATGTCGGCGTTGACGGTGATCTTCTGGCCTTCGTCAGGCACCTTGATGTGCTGGTAACTGGTCATGAATGCAAGTCTCCGCTGGTTGTTGCAAGGCCGCTGCCGTGCATGTCTGCGCGGCCGCAAATGACCAAAGATTCTAGCCACATGTCCCGCATAGTCCTGTCAACGGCGGCGATGGCGGGCCGTTGAAGACGGGCCACGCGCGGGTTTGCGCGTGGAGCCACCAAACCCAGCAAGGAATTGGCATATGAAAAAGCTTCTCGCTGTTCTGACCGCCGGCATGTTCGCCGCCGCTGCCTATGCACAGGCGCCTGCGGCACCTGCGGCACCTGCGGCACCCACCGCGCCCGCCACGCCATCCGCTCCCGCAGCGACTGCAGCGCCCGCCACCACGCCTGCGCCCGAGGCCAAGGCCAAGGCCAGCACCAAGGCCACCAAGTCGAGCCACAGAAGGCACTCGAAAAAACGTGCCAAGAAGCCTGAGGCCTGAGTTCGTCAGCCGGCCTGACCCAAAAACCCGCAAAATGGTCGCTGTTTTGCGGGTTTTTCCCGTGAACCTCGCTCTGCTGCGTTTTTAGTTGTGATCCTTCATGAATACCTCGCTCCTGCGCCTCCGGCACTTGCCACAGTTGATATCAATGGCCCTGGTCTGCACCGGGGGCTGGGCACAGGAGGGCCCGCAACTGGACCTGCAGCGCGTGGAGCTCGCGGCAGGCATGTACCGCATCGATGCCCAGGTCGCGGCCTCTCCGCAAGAGCGCCAGATCGGCCTGATGTTTCGCCGTGACATGCCGCAACCCGAGGGCATGTTGTTCGTCTTCGAGCAGCCCGCAACGCAATGCTTCTGGATGAAGAACACCAGGCTGCCGCTCACGGCAGCCTTCGTGGCCGATGACGGCACCATCGTGAACCTGGCCGACATGAAGCCCATGACCGAAGACTCCCACTGCTCGACCCGACCCGTGCGCTTCGTGCTCGAAATGAACCAGGGCTGGTTTGCGAAGAAGGGGCTGAAGGCGGGCAGCAGGCTGACGGGTGCGCCTTTCAAGACGGCGCGACCGTAGCCCCAAAAACGAAACCGGCCCATGGGCCGGTTTCGTTTCTACGCGGGCAAGCCGCTACCGACGCGGCTGCCGCCTCGGATTTCAAGCTGCAAAGGACGCAATGGCCGCGTTGAAAGTGCCGCTCGGGCGCATCACGGCGTCGAGTTTGGCCAGGTCGGGCTGGTAATAGCCACCGATGTCGGCCGCCTTGCCCTGTACGGAGCGCAGTTCCTCCACGATCTTTGCCTCGCTGTCGGCCAGCTGCTTGGCCAGCGGCGCGAACCTGGCGGCCAGCGCCTTGTCCTCGGTCTGCGCTGCCAGCGCCTGCGCCCAGTACAGGGCCAGGTAGAACTGACTGCCGCGGTTGTCGATCTCGCCGACCTTGCGCGAAGGCGACTTGTTCTCGTCGAGCAGCTTGCCCGTGGCCTGGTCCAGCGTCTTGGCCAGCAGCTTGGCGCTGGCGTTGCCGGTCTTCAGGCCCAGGTCTTCCAGCGACACCGCCAGCGCCAGGAATTCGCCCAATGAATCCCAGCGCAGGTAGTTTTCCTCCACCAGCTGCTGCACATGCTTGGGCGCAGAGCCGCCCGCGCCCGTTTCGTACATGCCGCCGCCGGCCATCAGGGGCACGATGGACAGCATCTTGGCGCTGGTGCCCAGCTCCATGATGGGGAACAGGTCGGTCAGGTAGTCGCGCAGGATGTTGCCGGTGACCGAGATGGTGTCCAGGCCGCGCGCGACGCGCTCAAGCGTGAAGCGCATGGCGCGCACCTGGCTCATGATCTGGATGTCCAGGCCCGAGGTGTCGTGATCCTTGAGGTAGGCGTTGACCTTCTTGATGAGCTCGTTCTCGTGCGGGCGGTAGGGGTCGAGCCAGAACACGGCCGGCATACCCGAATTGCGCGCGCGCGTGACGGCGAGCTTGACCCAGTCGCGGATCGGCGCATCCTTGACCTGACACATACGCCAGATGTCGCCAGCCTCCACGTTCTGCGCCAGCAGCACCTCGCCGGTGGCCAGATCGACGATGTTGGCCACGCCGTCCTCGGCGATCTCATAGGTCTTGTCGTGCGAACCGTATTCCTCGGCCTTCTGCGCCATCAGGCCCACGTTGGGCACGGTGCCCATGGTGCGCGGGTCGAAGTTGCCATGCCATTTGCAGAAGTTGATCATCTCCTGGTAGATGCGGGCAAAGGTGGACTCGGGCATTACGGCCTTGCAGTCGTAGGGCTTGCCGTCGGCGCCCCACATCTTGCCGCCGCCGCGGATCATGGCCGGCATGGAGGCATCGACGATCACGTCGTTGGGCGAGTGGAAGTTGGTAATGCCCTTGGCCGAATCGACCATGGCCAGCGCGGGGCGGTCTTCCTGGCAGGCGTGCAGGTCGCGGATGACCTCCTCGCGCTTGGACTCAGGCAGGGACTTGATCTTCTCGTAAAGATCGACCATGCCGTTGTTGACGTTGATGCCCAACTCGTCGAACAGCTTGCCATGCTTGGCAAAGGCGTCCTTGTAGTAGATCCTCACGCAGTGGCCGAAGACGATGGGGTGCGACACCTTCATCATCGTGGCCTTGACGTGCAGCGAGAACAAAATGCCCGCGTCGCGGCAGTCCTCCAGCTGCTTTTCGTAGAAGTCGCACAGCGCCTTCTTGCTCATGAACATGGAGTCGATGATCTCGCCGGCCTGCAGCGCGACCTTGGGCTTGAGCACGATGGACTTGCCGCTGGCCGTGACCAGTTCCATCTTCACGTCGCGCGCCTTGTCCAGGGTCAGCGACTTCTCGCCATGATAGAAGTCGCCATGGTGCATGTGCGAGACATGGGTCTGCGACCACTGCTTCCACTCACCCATGGAATGGGGGTGCTTCTTGGCGTAGTTCTTGACCGCGGCCGGAGCGCGGCGATCAGAGTTGCCCTCGCGCAGCACGGGGTTCACGGCCGAGCCCAGGCATTTGCCATAGCGCGCCTTGATGTCCTTTTCCTGCTCGTTGACAGGGTTCTCGGGATAGTCGGGAATACGGTAGCCCTTGCCCTGCAGTTCCTTGATGGCGGCCATCAGCTGGGCCACCGAGGCGCTGATGTTGGGCAGCTTGATGATGTTGGCGTCGGCCTCCAGGGTCTTCTGGGCTAGCTCGGCCAGGGTATTGGGCACGCGCTGCGACTCGGTCAGGAAGTCGGGGAACTCGCCCAGGATGCGCGCGGCCACCGAGATGTCGCTGTCAGCCACGTTGATGCCTGCCACCGACGTGAAGCTGCGCACGATGGGCAGGAACGAGGCCGTTGCCAGACGCGGCGCCTCATCGGTCAGGGTGTAGATGATGGTGGGTTGTTGGGTGCTCATCTCGTCTCTCAGGTAACAAAAACAGAGGTGTTGCGCCGCCGATGTGGCGGCCAGCGCGCGGTCAGCCTTGTGGCAGTGCCGATTGTGCGCGAGTCCCCGGAAAAAAATCGTGCAATTTGCAATCGAATATCGCAATACGAAAAATCATAGGGAAAACCGTCAATATTTTTTGCAACTCTTCTACAAGACTGTCGCCACGCCACCCTTTTGGTGGCCGTTTTCCCCCTCCGTTGCGATAGACCAGCTTCAGGTCTCAGTGGATTGGTGTGGATGGATGCACGCGAATGGAAGCTCGTGCGCTCCTTGCCCTGCGAGCCTTGAAATGGAGCACCGTAGGAAGGCCTGCCGGGTCGCCCTACTGCCTGGACAGGGCAAACGCCAGCGCCGCCTCGACCATGCGCTGAAGGTGCGGCTGCACGCGCGCCGCTACCTCGGGCAGATAGTCGAACGGCAGCGCCTCTTGCATGTAACTGCACTGCGTCATCTCCAGCTGCACGGCGTGGATGTTGCGCACGGGCTCTCCGTAATGGCGCGTGATGTAGCCGCCCGTGAAGCGGCCGTTGAGCACGGCACTATGGCCCGTGGCGGCCTTGGCGATGCCAAGCAGTTCCTGGGCCAGCGCCAGGTCGCAGCTCGTGCCCTGGCCCGTGCCCAGGTTCAGGTCGGGCAGCCGGCCTGCGAAGAAGCGCGGCAGCACCGAACGGATGGAGTGTGCGTCCCACAGCACGGCCACGCCGTGGTCGGAGCGAATGCGATCGAGCTCGGCGCGCAACTGGGCGTGGTAGGGCTCCCAGTAGACGTGGCGGCGCGCGGCGACCTCGGCGTCGCCCGGCACATCGGCAGAATCGGCGTACAGAGCTGTGTCGTCGAAGGTATCGACGGGGCAAAGGCCGGTCACGCTCTGGCCGGGGTAGAGGCTGGCTCCGTCGGGCGGGCGATTCAGGTCCACCACGTAGCGCGAATGGGTGGCCACGAGGATGGAGGCGCCCAGCGCCTTGGCAAAGCCATACAGGAGTGGCAGGTGCCAGTCGGTGTCGGGCACCTGCCGCGCCTCGGGCGTCAGGCGCGCGGCGATCGCCGGCGGCAGGTAGGTGCCCGCATGGGGCATGGAGATCAAGAGCGGCGCCGTTCCCTGGTGAAACGTGAAAACCGGGTGGGTGGTGTCAGGCATGGTGTGGCTTCCATGAAATGTGGCTGTGCGGGCGGCAATGATGACGGGGCCAGGACGGCGCGGCGCAACGCCCGTCCAGAAGCCCGGAGGCTGCGCAGGTTTGACACACAGGGCTCGGACCCGTCGTTTCAGGCTCCCTTGACGATGCGCCCCTCGCGCACGATCGTGCGTGCCGGGTTGCGGCCAAACCAGTAGGCGAGCTCGGCCGCCTCGCGCAGGTTCCACAGCACGAAGTTGGCGGGCCGCCCCGCCGCGATCAGGCCGTGCGTGTCCGACAGGCCCAGCGCCCGCGCGGCGTGCATGGTGATGCCCGCGAGCGCCTCGGGCACCGTGAGGCGAAACAGCGTGCAGGCCATGTTGGCCATGAGCAGCAGGCTCAGCGCGGGCGAGGTGCCGGGGTTGTGGTCGGTGGACACGGCCATGGGCACGCCGGCCGCGCGCAGCGCCTCTATGGGGGGCAGATGCGTATCGCGCAGCGTGTAGTAGGCGCCGGGCAGCAGCACGGCCACGGTGCCGGCGGCCTGCATTGCCTGGATGCCTTCCTGCGACAAATGCTCGATGTGGTCGCAGGACAGCGCGCCATAGCCCGCCGCGAGCCGCGCCCCGCCCATGTCGGAGAGCTGCTCGGCGTGCAGCTTGACCGGAATGCCCAGCCGCGTCGCGGCCTGGAAGACCTGGTCCGTCTCGGCCAGCGAGAACGCGATGCGCTCGCAGAACACATCCACCGCATCGACCAGGCCCTCGGCCGCCAGCGCGGGCAGCATCTCATGGCAGACCAGGTCGATGTAGTCCTGACTACGGCCAACATATTCCGGCGGCAGCGCATGCGCGCCGAGAAAGGTGGTGCGCACCGTCACGGAAAGCGCCTGGCCCAGGCGCCGCGCCACGCGCAGCTGCTTGCGCTCATGCTCCAGCGCCAGGCCGTAACCGGACTTGATCTCGATGGCGCACACGCCCTCGTCCAGCAGCGCAGACAGGCGCGGCAGCGCGGCGGCGAACAAGTCATCCTCGCTCGCGGCGCGCGTGGCGCGCACGCTGGAGACAATGCCGCCGCCGGCCCTGGCCACCTCTTCATAGCTGGCACCGGCCAGGCGCATGGCGAATTCATTGGCGCGCTGGCCGCCGTAGACCAGATGGGTGTGGCAATCCACCAGGCCCGGCGTTGCCAGCAGGCCACCACCGGCATGGCGCGCCAGACCTGCGTAGTCAAGGGGCAGCGCCGAGGACGGCCCCACCCAGCGCAGCACCCCGCCCTGCACCACCAGGCTGGCGGCCTCATGCTCCGCCAGGGGCCTGTCGCCACGGAACAGCTCCGGTACCAGGCGCAGGTCTTCCCAGACGCCGTCGGCGCTGGGGGTGGTGGTGGGATCAGTGTGTTTCATGACTCAGTCACTATATAAGTTATAGCTACCAGCGCTTGCTAATCAAGTGCCAGAGGCATATTTCATCAGATAACAGGCCGCAACTCCACCCAGGCCAGGGTGGGCGCATCGCCGCCCTGCCCCACCAGCGGCTCGAGCGCGGGGCCGGACTCGGCGGCACTCCACCAGAGACCCTGGCCGGCAGTCAGTCGATCGCCACCCCGACTCCAACGGCCCGCGAGCGCCAGGCACAGGCCCGCGGGCGTGCTGCCTGGCTCGCGTGCGTCACGCACCACCTGCACTTCGCCGCGCCAGCGGCCCCGGCGCAGCATGAGGTTGAAGTCGGTGCAGGCGCCGCCCAGCAGGGTGCAGTCCACGGCCACCTCGCCGGAAAAGGCCAGCGGCCGCCAGCGCCTATCCAGCCTGTGGTCCAGGCTGCCGTCCCGAGCGCGCAGATGCACGCCGTCACCGTCGAGCAGCATGATCTGCCGATCCACGCCCGCGAAGGCCGAGAACGGCCCGGGCGTGGCGATGGTGGCCACACTCACGCGCCACTCGAAGCCCTCCATGCCCGCATCGGGCGGCCAGCAGGCCAGCTCGCGCGTGTGGCCGCCGCCGTTCTTCCACGGTGTGGGGGCGATGGTGTTCAGGTCGAAGCGGTGCATGGATGGATCAGGGCTTTCAGAGGATTCAACGAATCGCCAACTGGCGCGATATGCGCCCCGCTGCGGCAACGGCCATGCGGATCGGAACCAGCTCCTGTCCCTGGGCGCGCAGGATCGCCGCCATCAGTGTGGTGGCTTCCACGGCCTGGCGCGCGGGCGTGGCCGTGCGGCACTGGACAGCGAGCACGGCCGCGTGTGCAACCTCGGGCAGAGGGGCCAGCACGGCCCGCACCTGCGGCACATGGTCGGCCGTGGGCACGGCGATGGGCGAAGCACTCATGCTCATGGCGGCAGTATCAATGTCAGAACAACCGGAAAGCGGGCCGCTCTTCAATACGCCGGCTCAACACCCCTGGCAATGCGCGCCGCCAAGCGGGCGACCACTTTGGCGGTGATGCCGTCACGGTCAAAGGCGGGGTTGAATTCGGCCACATCGGCCGCCACCAGCTTGCCGCTGGCGAGCACCGCATCCACCACGGCCTCCACGCACCACAGTGGCACGCCCAGCGGCGCAGGCGCCGACACGCCCGGGGCCACGCCGGCGGGCAGCACGTCGGTATCCAGGGTCAGGTACACCGCGTCGCAGTTCAGCAGGTCGGGCGCTAGATCGGCCAGCGCTGCGTGCACGCCGGCTTCGGTCTGCAAGGCGTCGTCCAGCACATAGCGCACCCGCAAGGCATCGGCACGGTCGAACAAGGCCTGGGTGTTGGCATAGCGGCTGATACCCAGCACGCGGTACTCAAACGGCAGGCCCAGCGCGGCGCAGTGTTCGTGGATCTGACGGAACGGCGTGCCCGAATTGCCCTCGCGCGCCTGGCGCAGGTCGAAATGCGCGTCGAGGTTGACGATGAGGATGCGCGCGCCGGGACGTGCCCGTGCCACGCCCTGAAAGGTGCCCCAGGCCACCTCGTGCCCACCGCCCAGCACCAGGGGCGTGCAACCCTGTGCCAGGGCCTGCCCCACCCGCCGCGCCAGAGCGGCTTGCGCCGCGTCGAGCGCTCCGTCTTCGCAGGCCACATCACCCGCGTCCCACAGCGCCGGTTCGCCCAGTATGGGCAGGTTGACCAGCGACTTGCGCGCCGCCGCGGGTCCTTGCGCGGCGCCCGGGCGGCCGCCGTTGCGGCGCACGCCCTCGTCCACGGCAAAGCCGATCAGGGCCACTCCTGTGCGGCTCTCCGGTGTAAAGGGCTGCACGCACTGGTGCCAACGGCGGCTGTCGCCCGCTTCTTCGGCGTCGATGCGGCCCTGCCAGACAAAGGGTGCGGTCATGGTGGCCCCCGGTTTACTTGATCATGGGAAGTTTGAGGCCCTGTTTCTTCGCCGTCGCAATGGCCAGCTCGTAGCCCGCGTCGGCATGGCGCATCACGCCCGAGCCGCAGTCGTTGACCAGCACGCGCGCCAGGCGCTCGGCGGCGGCGTCCGTGCCATCGGCCACGATGACCATGCCCGCGTGCTGGCTGTAGCCCATGCCCACGCCGCCGCCGTGGTGCAGGCTGACCCAGGTGGCGCCGCCGGCGGTGTTGAGCAGCGCGTTCAAGAGCGGCCAGTCGGAGACGGCGTCGGTGCCGTCGCGCATGGCCTCGGTCTCGCGGTTGGGGCTGGCCACGCTGCCGGTGTCCAGGTGATCACGGCCGATGACGATGGGAGCCTTGAGCTCACCCTTCTTCACCATCTCGTTGAAGGCCAGGCCCGCCAGGTGCCGCTCACCCAGGCCCAGCCAGCAGATGCGCGCGGGCAGGCCCTGGAAGGCGATGCGCTCCCTGGCCATGTCGAGCCAGCGGTGCGTGTGCTTGTTTTCGGGGAACAGCTCCTTGATCTTGGCGTCGGTCTTGTAGATGTCCTCGGGGTCGCCCGACAGCGCGACCCAGCGAAACGGCCCCTTGCCCTCGCAGAACAGCGGGCGAATGTAGGCGGGCACGAAGCCGGGAAAGTCGAAGGCGCGCTGAACACCCTCGTCAAACGCCACCTGGCGGATGTTGTTGCCATAGTCCACCGTGGGCACGCCCATGGCCTGGAAATCGAGCATGGCCTGCACATGCACGGCGCAGCTCCTGGCGGCTGCCGCCTTGAGCGCGCCATGCTGGCCGGGGTCGGCCGCAGCGGCCTGCCACTGCGCCACGGTCCAGCCCATGGGCAGGTAGCCGTTGATCAGGTCGTGGGCGCTGGTCTGGTCGGTGACGATGTCAGGCCTGATGCCGCCGGCCCTGGCGCGGCGCACCAGTTCGGGCAGCACCTCGGCGGCATTGCCCAGCAGCGCGATGGAGACGGCCTCACCCTTCTCGGTGTGGTGCTTGATCAGGGCCAGCGCGTCGTCGATGTCCCTGGCCTGCTTGTCCACGTAGCGCGTGCGCAGGCGAAAGTCGATGCTGCTCTGCTTGCACTCGATGTTGAGCGAGCAGGCGCCGGCCAGCGTGGCGGCCAGCGGCTGGGCGCCGCCCATGCCGCCCAGGCCGGCCGTGAGTATCCATTTGCCCGTCAGGCTGTTGTTGTAGTGCTGGCGGCCGGCCTCGACGAAGGTCTCGAAGGTACCTTGCACGATGCCCTGGCTGCCGATGTAGATCCAGCTGCCTGCCGTCATCTGGCCGTACATGAACAGGCCCTTGCGGTCGAGCTCATTGAAATGCTCCCAGTTGGCCCATTGGGGCACCAGGTTGGAGTTGGCGATCAGCACGCGCGGCGCGTTCTCGTGCGTCTTGAACACACCCACGGGCTTGCCGGACTGGATCAGCAGCGACTCATCGGCTTCAAGCTGCCTGAGCGATGCGAGGATCTGGTCGTAGCACTCCCAGTTGCGGGCCGCGCGGCCGATGCCGCCGTAGACCACCAGGGCCTTGGGGTTCTCGGCCACCTCGGGGTCCAGGTTGTTCTGGATCATGCGGTAGGCGGCCTCGGCCAGCCAGTTCTTGCAGTGCAGTGTGGAGCCGTGGGGAGCGCGAATGACGCGGCTGGCGTCATAGCGCGGGTCATTCGAGGACAGGATGGTGTCGTTGGCGTTCATGGCGAAACTCCTTGGGAAAAGACTTACTGGTGGCTGGGCAGGCAGGCGATCAGCGGTGTCGGCCAGACGCTGTCGGCCGCCCACAGGCGCATGGTTTCGATGTCGGGCGCGAGATATCGGTCCTGCTCCAGGAAGGCGACGCGCTCGCGGATGGCGGCAAATTGCGCTTCGATCAGTCGGGAGCTCTTGAGTGAGCGGTCGAACTCCATGCCCTGGGCGGCCGACATGGCCTCCACGCCCACGATGACGGCGGTGTTGCGTGCCATGTCCGCCAGGCGCCGCGCGCCGTAGGTGGCCATGGAGACATGGTCCTCCTGGTTGGCCGAGGTGGGCAGGCTGGTCACGCTACTGGGGTTGGCCAGGCACTGGTTCTCTGCCGCGAGGGCGGCCGCCGTGACCTGGGCGATCATGAAGCCCGAGTTCAGGCCGCTCTCGCGGATCAGGAAGGGCGGCAGGCCGGAGAGCACGGGGTCGAGCAGCAGCGACAGGCGCCGCTCGGACATGGCGCCGATCTCGGCCAGCGCCAGCGCGATGATGTCGGCCACGAAGGCCACGGGCTCGGCATGGAAGTTGCCGCCCGAGATGACCTCGCCGGTATCCGTGAACACCAGCGGGTTGTCGGACGCGGCATTGGCCTCGATGCGCAGCACGCACGCGGCATGCGTGAGGTTGTCCAGACAGGCGCCCATGACCTGCGGGATGCAGCGGATCGAGTACGGGTCCTGCACGCGGCCGCAGTGCGGGTGCGAGGGGTCGATGGCGCTGCCCTCGAGCAACGCGCGCACGGCGGCGGCCACCGCGATCTGGCCGGCCTGGCCGCGCGCCGCGTGGATACGCGCGTCAAACGGCTTGACCGAACCCTTGATGGCCTCGAGCGTGAGGCAGCCGGCCACCAGCGCGGCGGCAAACACTCCCTCGGCCGCAAACAGTCCGGCCAGCGCCAGCGCCGTGGACACCTGCGTGCCGTTGAGCAGCGCCAGCCCCTCCTTGGGGCCGAGCACGAAGGGCGCCAGCCCAACGGCCGCCATGGCCTCTCGGCCCGACACCACCCGGCCCCGCACCTTGGCCTGGCCCTCGCCGATCAGCACGCAGGCCAGGTGCGCGAGCGGCGCAAGATCCCCCGACGCGCCCACCGAGCCCTTGGCCGGGATCACGGGCAGCACGTCGGCATTGGCGAGCTGCAGCAGCGCATCGGCCAGGGCCGGGCGCACGCCCGAATGGCCGCGCGCGAGGCTCACGGCCTTGGTGGCCAGCACCATGCGTACGACGGGGTCGGGCAGCGGCTCGCCCGTGCCCACGCTGTGCGACAGCACCAGGTTGCGCTGCAGGTCGGCCAGGTGGTCGTGGGCGATCTTTGTGCTGGCCAGCTTGCCAAAGCCGGTGTTGATGCCATAGACCACCTGGTCTTGATCGACGATGGTCTGCACCGTTGCCAGCGCGGCCTGCATGCCTGCGAGCGCCGCGGGGTCCAGGCTGAGATGCACACCGCCGGCGGCCAGGTGGCGCAGCTCGGCCAGGCTCACCTGGCCGGGGCGCAGCACCAGGGTGTCGGCATTTGAAGTTTGTGAAGAATTCATGGGGCCATCCTGTATATACAAGTACGGGTAAACAAAAGCGATTCGGGTGAAGTCACGTCAGAACTAACCAAACACCGGGTTGCCGTCGGCGCGTATGCGGCAGCCCAGGCGGTAGCGCGACGCCGGGTGCAGGCAACGAACCAGCGTCACGGGCGTGCCCAGGCTCCAGGTGCGGCGCATCAACAGCAGGCAGGGCTGGGTCGGCTCCATCTCCAGCAGCTGGGCCTGCTCGCGCGTGGGCAGCACGGCATCGACCACATGCTCCATCTGGTCGTAGGGCACGTTGCGCACCAGGAACTCCGAGGGCTGCAGCTGCGCGAAGTCCTGGTCGATGAAGCCGGGCACGATGCGCGGGTTCACGTAGCGGTCCTCGAGCTGCACGGGCACGCCGTCCTCCAGGTGCACACACAGCGCGTGGAACACCGATTCGCCCGTGCGCAGATCCAGCGCCGCCGCCACCTCCATGCTGGCGGCCACGCGCTCGACGCTGAGCACCTTGCAGCGGTAGTCGTGGCCGCGCGCGCGGATCTCGCTCGCCAGGTTGGCAATCTGCAGCAGCGTGGACTGGGGCTTGCCCTCGGCCACGAAGCTGCCCACGCCCGCCACGCGCACGATGCGCCCCTGCTCGGTGAGCTCGCGCAGCGCACGGTTCACGGTCATGCGCGAGATGCCGAACTGCAGCACCAGCTCGCTCTCTGAGGGCAGACGGTCGCCCGCCTTCCAGGAGCCGTCCTGGATCTTGCGCGCGATATGGTCCTTGACCTGCTGGTACAGGGCGACGCCCGAGCCTTCTCCGCGCGCGGCGGGCCGTGCGTGGCGGGCATTGGTGAGGGCGGAGGATGCTGGCGACATAGGTGTTTCAATGCGCCTCGGCCGCCATGGATTCCGCGCGGATTTCCTCGGTGAGGCGCGCCTTGAGTTCCATGAACTCGGGCGAAGTCTTGATCGTGTAATGCCGCGGGTGCGGCAAGTTCACGGCAATCTCGCTCTTGATGCGCCCGGGCCGGGCGCTGAACACGGCCACACGGTTGGCCATGAAGATGGCCTCGTCGATGTCGTGCGTGACGAACATCACCGTCTTGCGCTCGGCCTCCCAGATGCCCAGCAGCAGCTCCTGCATCAGCACGCGGGTCTGGTTGTCGAGCGCGCCGAAGGGTTCGTCCATGAGCAGCATCTTGGGGTCGTTCGCCAGGGCCCGGGCGATCGCCGTGCGCTGCTGCATGCCGCCCGAAAGCTGCTTGGGGAAATGCTGCTCGAAGCCGCACAGCCCCACCTTGGCGATGAAATACTGCGCGCGCTCCTTCTGCTCTGCTTCGGGCATGCCGCGCTCGCGCAGGCCGAAGCGGATGTTCTGCTCGATCGTGAGCCAGGGAAACAGCGTGTAGCTCTGGAACACCATGCCGCGGTCGGCGCCGGGGCCCTCGACGGGCTGCCCGCCGAGCAGCACCCGTCCGGAGCTTGGATGGTCCAGGCCCGCGACGATGCGCAGCAGGGTCGATTTGCCGCAGCCCGACGGACCGAGGATGGTCACGAAGTCGTTCTCCTGCACGTCGAAATCGACGGGCAGAAGGGCCTGCGTGGCCTGGCCCCTGGGACTCACAAACGTGCGCGAGACGGATTGAATGGAAAGGAACGGACTCATCACAGGGCACTCCAGGCGAACAGGCGGCGGTTGACGGCCTTGAAGCACATGTCCGACACCAGGCCGATCACCCCGATGACGATGATGCCGAAGATGATCTGCCCGGTGTTGAGCAGCGCCTGGCTGTCGGTGATCATGTGGCCTATGCCCGAGGCCGAGCCGATCAGCTCGGCCACGATCACGTAGGTCCAGGCCCAACCCAGCACCAGGCGCAGCGTTTCGGCGATGTCGGGCGCTGCGCCCGGGATCAGCACGCGGCGCACAATGCCCGCGGGCGTGGCGCCCAGCGTGTACGCGGCCTCCACCAGGTCCTTGCGCGCATTGCCCACGGTGACGGCCACCATCAGGATGATCTGGAACACCGAGCCGATGAAGATCACGAGCAGCTTCTGCAGTTCGCCCAGGCCCGCCCACAGAATCAAAAGCGGAATGAAGGCCGAGGCCGGCAGGTAGCGGCAGAACGACACAAAGGGCTCGAGGAAGGCCTCCACCCCCTTGTGCGCGCCCATGGCGATGCCCAGCGGCACGGCCACCACGGCGGCCATGATGAAGCCGCCGAGCACACGCCACACGGTCATGCCTATGTCGTGCAGAAAGCCGAACTCGGTAAAGAGCAGCCAGCCTTCTTTGGCCATGGTGATGGGACTGGCCAGAAAGGTGGGCGACACAAAGCCGCCCAGCGTGAAGAAGGCCCACACCGCGAAGAACAGCACGAAGAAGCCCACGCCCAGGGCCACGCGCGTGCGCGCGCTCACGGGCTCGAGCGGCGCCAGCGCGCGGCGGCGCGGCCCTTGTTCCTGCCGCGCCAGCGGCGCGGCCACGGTCACTGCCTGGTTCATGGTGCGCTCCTTTGCCACCGCGCGCTCACTTGATGAAGCGGTCGTCGTACATGGCGCTGTAGTTGTCCGGCAGTTTGCGGATCACGCCGGCTTCGAGCAGGATGGCTGCCGCGTCCTTCATGAACTGCTGCATCTCGCCGGCGAAGAATTTCTGGTTGGCCGCCTTGTCCTGCCAGCGCAGGTAGGACGCCGATTTCCCGAAGGCCTCGCCCGACTGCTTGACGGCCGCGCCCATGATCTCGTAGGACTTGGCGGGGTCGGACTTGATCATGTCCAGCGCCTCGAAATAGGAATTGGCCAGGGCCTGTGCAGCCTTGGGGTTGGCCTTGAGCCAGGCGGGGTCGCAACCCACGGTGTCCATCACCATGGGGTAGTCCAGCGTCGTGGCCAGAATCTTGCCCGCCTGCGGGTTGGCACGCACGGAGGACAGGTAGGGCTCATAGGTGAAGGCCGCGTCGTTCTGCCCCGAGATGAAGGCCTGGGCCGCAGGCTGGGGTTCGAGCGAGACGATCTTCACGTCCTTCACGCTCATGCCGTTCTTGGACAGCATCCAGGCCAGGCCAAAGTACGGCGCCGTGCCGGGAGCGCTCACGCCCACGGTCTTGCCCTTTAGGTCGGCAAAACCCTTGACGTCGCCGCGCACGGCCAGGCCGTCGGCGCCGTAGGACTTGTCCATCTGGAAAATCTGCACGATGGGCACGCCGTTGGTGTTCCAGGCCACATGCGTCTCCACCGTGGTGGCCGCGCACTGGATGGCCTTGGAGGCCAGGGCCAGGTGGCGATCCTTCTGCGGAATCATCTTCAGCTCCACGTCCAGGCCGTTCTTCTTGAAGATGCCGGCCTTGTCGGCCAGCGTCAGCGGTGCAAAGCCTGTCCAGCCCGACATGCCCAAAGCCACCTTGGTCTCCTGGGCCTGGACCGGTGTGGACAGCAATGCAGCACCTGCCACCACTGCCGCCAGCGACGTCATCTTCACAACCGTTCGACTCATATTCTCTCCTGTGGAAAAGTACTTCGGCTCACCCGGATCTGAAAGGACGCAGACCCGGCCGCCAGGCAGCGATGATCGGAGCATTGCCATACCTGTATATACAGGGCAAACACCAATAGCTCACACGGTGGCCGCCGAAACGGCCGCATTTACCTCCCTTCAACCCGTGATGCGCCAAATGGCGTTGCCGCAGTCTGCGCGAGCGCTCCGGAAAAACACGCTTGCACAGTTCCGGGGTTTTGCTAGCATCTCCGGAATTCCACTGGTATACCAGTCATGAACCACGACAATCTCAAGGAACGCGACACCGCCTACACCCAGGTGCGCGAACTGATCCTCACGCGTCAGCTGGCGCCCGGCGCCGCCATTTCGGAGCGCGGCCTGTCGGAGCAATTGGGCCTGGGGCGCACCCCCGTGCGCGAAGCGGTGAAGACGCTGGCCCAGGAGGGGCTGCTCGAGGCCATCCCGGCGCGCGGCACCTTTGTGCGCCAGCTCACGATGCAGGACCTGCGCGAAATCCACGAGGTGCGCCTGGGCCTGGAAGGCATAGCCGCAGTGCTTGCCGCGCAGCACGGTGCCACTGCCGCGCTGCAGGCCAGCGCAAGGGAATTGCAGGCGCTGGCGGCGCAGGACACGCTCGACGTGCTGCCCACCCAGCAGGCCGGCTGGCGCTTTCACGAGGCCATGTTCGACGCGACCGGCAACCCGCGCTTGGTCGCGCTCTATCACCAACTGCGCGCGCAGAGCGGCTTGGCACTGCAGCAGGTGGACGATTACGACGCGGAGCGGCTGCGGCTGGCGCTGCGCGAGCACCTGGACATCTACGACGCGATCGCAGCGCGCGAGCCCGAGCGTGCCCAGCGCTGCATCTGGAATCACCTGACCCAGGCGCTGCAGGGCCGCTTGCAGCTGCTTGTGCGCCAACCGGTCGCGCTCGTTTAGTACCTCCCCGTTCCCCCCCAACCCCAAAGGATCCGCCACCATGCCAATTGCCCGCCGCCGCCTGCTCCGCCCCGCACTGCTCGCCCTCGCGGCCGCCGCGCTGCCCACCCTGGCGCTGGCCCAGAAATGGCCGGCCCAGCCCGTGCGCATCATCGTGCCGTACTCGGCCGGTGGCGGCTCCGACAACATCGCACGCGCGCTGGGCACCGAACTCGCGCGCGAGCTCGGCCAGCCCGTGGTGGTGGACAACAAGCCTGGCGCCTCGGCCATGCTCGGCGCCGATCTGGTGGCGCGTGCCGCGCCCGACGGCTACACGCTGCTGTTGGCCGACATGCCGCACACCATTACGCCCAGCCTGTACAAGACGCCTTATGACCCGATCAAGGACTTCACTCCCGTGGCGCTGATAGGCTCCTCGCCACTGGTGCTGGCCGTCAACCCCAGGTTCAAGGCCCAGACCGTGAAGGAGTTCATCGCCATGGCCAAGGCGCAACCCGGCCAGCTCAACTTCGCCTCGGGCGGCACCGGCACGGCCACGCACCTGGCCGGCGAGCTGTTCAAGCAGCAAAGTGGCACCTTCATCACCCATATCCCCTACAAGGGCTCGGGCCAGGCCATTGCAGACGTAGTGGCGGGCCACACCGAGAGCATGTTTGCCTCGGCCCCCACGGTAGTACCGCACATCAAGAGTGGAGCGCTGCGAGCTCTGGCCACCACGGGTGCCCAACGCTCGCCGGCCCTGCCCCAGGTGCCCACGCTGGAGGAAAGCGGTGTCCAGGGCCTCACGGTGCTGCACTGGTTTGGTCTGCTGGGCCCGGCCAAGCTGCCGGCCAACGTGCAGTCCGCGCTGCAGGCGGCCGTGGCGCGCGCCATGGCCACGCCCGCGCTGCAGGCCAAGCTGGAAGCCCTGGGCCTGGACCTGACGCCCAAGACCGCCGCGCAGTTTGGCGCGCAGATGGAGGCCGACGTGGCGCGCTGGGCGCGCGTCGTCAAGGACCGGAACATCAAGGCCGAATGAGGTGATGCACATGCCGCAACCCCAGGCCGACGCCATAGATCTGCGCAGCGACACCGTCACGCGCCCCACGCCGGAGATGCTGGAGATCATGGCGCGCGCGCCGTTGGGCGATGACGGGCTCGACGGCGACCCCACGGTGCAGGCTCTGGAGGAGGCCGCCGCGGCGCGCCTGGGCAAGGCCGCCGGCCTGTTCGTGCCCAGCGGCACCATGGGCAACCTCATTGCCGTGCTCGCCCATGCGCGCATGCCGGGCGAGGTGCTGGCCGAGTCTGGCAGCCACCTCGTGAACTCCGAGCGCGCGGCCGCGGGCCTCACGGGCATGCACTATCGCGCCCTGCCCGGCGAAGGCGGGCTGATCGCACTGACGGCGCTCGAGGCCGCGCTGGACGTGAGCACGGGGGCACGCTGCCCTACGGCCCTCGTGGCCGTGGAGAACACACACAACGCGTGCGGCGGCAGCGTCGCCCCTCCCGAGGCCCTGGCCGCGCTGCATGCGCTGGCCGGGGCCCGGGGCGTCCCCGTGCACACCGACGGCGCACGACTGTTCAACGCCGCCGTGGCGCTGCGCCTGCCCTGCAGCGACCTCGCCGCACACACGGATTCGGTCACCGTGTGCCTCTCCAAGGGCCTGTCGGCGCCCGTAGGCTCGGTGCTCATGGGTTCGCGCGACTTCATCGCCAGGGCACGCGGCATACGCCGCATGCTGGGCGGCACCATGCGCCAGGCCGGCGTGCTCGCGGCGGCGGGCCTGGTGGCGCTGGAGCATATGGTCGAGCGCCTGGCCGAAGACCATGCCCGGGCGCGCGCACTGCACGCGGGCCTGCGCGCGATCGACGCGAGCTGGTGCGCAAGCGAGCCGCCCCAGACCAACATCGTTCAGGTTCGCGTGGGCCAGACCGTCGCCGAGGCGCGCGAATGGGAGCGGCGCCTGGCCGCGCGCGGCGTGCTCGTGCGCGCGGGCGGCGCAGGCCTGCTGCGCCTGGTCACACACCGCCATATCGACGATGCGGCAGTCACCCGAGCGCTCGGCGTGTTCGGCGCGCTGCGCCGGGAGGGCTGATCGGGCGGAGCTTATTCCGCCTCGATGTTCGAGCTCTTGATCACGCCGGCCCAATTGGCGTAGTCGTTCTTCACGCGCTCGGCGAGCTGCCGGGGACCCTGGTAGTCGGCCGTCGCGCCCTGCTCCTGGGCCTTTTTGCGGAACGCCGGGTCTTCCACCACCTTCTTCATGTCGGCCGCCAGCCTGTCGATGACGGGCCTGGGCACAGCCGCGGGCGCGAACAGCGCGAACCACGAGGTGGCGTTCACGCCGGGGTAGCCGGCCTCGGCCGTGGTGGGCACGTCGGGCAGGCTGGCCAGGCGCTCCCTGCCCGTGACGGCCAGCACGCGCAGCTTGCCCGCGGCTATATGGGGCATGAAGGGCGGCGCGGTGCCGAAGGTCAGGTCCACCTGGCCGCCCAGCAGATCCTGCAGCGCCGGGCCCGTGCCCTTGTAGGGCACGTGGACCATCTTGATGCCGCAGTGCTGCTCCAGCATGGCGCCGGTCACATGCTGCAGCGAACCGTTGCCGGACGAGGCGTAGTTGAGCCGGCCGGGGTTGGCCTTGGCGTAGGCGATCAGCTCTTGCAATGTCTTCACCGGCAGGCCATCGCGCACGACGATGATCTGCGGCGCCGAGAGCACGTTGGCAATCGGCTGGAAGTCCTTCTGCTCCCACTGAGGCGCCTTGGACAGATGCGGCGAGATGACGTGAAAGCCCGAATACTGCATGAGCAGCGTGTAGCCGTCGGGCTCGGCGCGCTTGACGATGCCCGCCGCAATGGCGCCGTTGCCGCCGCCCTTGTTGTCCACCACCACCGATTGGCCGAGCACGGGCGCGAGCGCCTGCGCCGCCATGCGCGCCGCAATGTCGGTGGTGCCGCCGGCCGCGGCGGGCACGACAAAGGTCACGGTCCTGGCGGGGTATGCCCCCTGGGCCCAGGCGCCGGACAGGCCCAGGACGGCCAGTGCCAGGGTGGTGAATTGCTTGCGGCTGATGGTCATGGTGGTGATGTCTCCTTGTAAATCGCGGAAGTGAAGAAACCGGCGGGTGTCGTCGGTGCGTGCCCACGCTCGGTGGTCAGCGCCGCTCACTGGATGACCCCCTTGCTGCGCAGCAGCGCGATCTGCACGGCCGTGAGGCCGGCCTCGGCCAGCACAGCGTCGGTGTCGTCGCCCAGGCGCGGCGCGCTCGTGCGGATGGTGCCGGGCGTGCCAGAGAGCTTGGGGACTATGCCCGGCACGGTCACGTCATAGCCGTCGCGCGTGCGCTGGGTCAGCAGCATGTCACGCGCGCGGTAATGCGGGTCTTCGGCAATGTCGCGCGCGGTATAGACCTTGCCGGCGGGCACGCGCGCGGCGGCCAGCAGTTCCATGACCTGGGCGACGGTGCGCTCCCGCGTCCAGGCGCCAATCGCGCCGTCGATCTCGGCCACGCGCGCCACGCGGCCGGCGTTGTCGGCCAGCTGCGCATCCTGGGCCAGGTCATCCCGGCCGATGGTGGCCATCAGGCGCTTGAAGATGCTGTCGCCGTTGCCGGCCACCAGCACCCAGCCGTCCTGGCAGGGGTAGGCGTTGGACGGCGCAATGCCCGGCAGCGCGCTGCCTGCGGCCTCGCGCACGGCGCCGAAGGCGCTGTATTCGGGGATCAGGCTCTCCATGCAGTTGAACACGGCCTCGTGCAGCGCCACGTCGATCACCTGGCCCGCGCCGCCGTTCACCTTGCGGTGGTAGAGGGCCATCATCACGCCGATGGCGCCGTGCAGCGCGGCCAGCGTGTCGCCGATGGACACGCCCACGCGTACCGGCACGCGGCCGGGCTCGGCCGTCAGGTGCCGCAGCCCGCCCATGGCCTCGCCGATCACGCCAAAGCCCGGCAGGTCGCGGTAGGGCCCGGTCTGGCCATAGCCCGAGATGCGCAGAATCACGAGGCCCGGGTTGAGCGCGTGCAGCTCGTCGGGCGACATGCCCCAGCCCTCGAGCGTGCCGGGGCGGAAGTTCTCGATCAGCACGTCGGCCTCGGCGATCAGGCGGCGCGCGATCTCCTGCGCCTCGGCCTGGCGCAGGTCCAGCGCCACCGAGCGCTTGTTGCGCGACTGCACCTGCCACCAGACCGAGGTGCCCTCCTTGATCAGCCGCCAGTTGCGCAGCGGGTCGCCCGTGCCCGTGGCCTCGATCTTCACCACGTCGGCACCAAACTCGCCCAGCGTCTTGCCGCAGAACGGCCCGGCGATGAGCTGGCCCATTTCGATCACGCGCACGCCGGCCAGGGCAGCGGGCGTCGGAGTCACTGTGTCTTGCATTCCTCGTCTCCTGAAAATTCCGCTGCGCATCATGCCCCGACTTCAAGGCACAACGCGTTGACCCAATGCCGCCCTGGCCGCCGCGGGCGCCATCCTGCGCAGTACCATGGCCCGCCATGAAACTGGATGCCGTTCCCCCAAATACCCCGCGATTGACCGCCGGCAGCCGCCGCACAGAACCCGGGCTTGCACCATGAGCCTGCGCTGGGACCTCTTCTGCCAGGTCATAGACAACTTTGGCGACATCGGCGTGTGCTGGCGCCTGGCGGCCGAGCTCGGCGCGCGCGGCCACCAGGTGCGCCTGTGGACGGACGACGCCAGCGCCCTGACCTGGATGGCGCCGCAGGGCGCCGCGGGCGTGCAGGTGCGGCCCTGGCCGACCGAGGCGCCGCCGGATGGGCCGGGCGACGTGGTCATCGAGGCCTTCGGCTGCGAGATTCCTCCTGATTTCATAGCTGCCATCGCACATCAGGCGGGCGCTGGAGACCAAAAACCCTTGTGGATCAACCTCGAATACCTGTCGGCCGAGGGCTATGTGGAGCGCTGCCACGCCCTGCCCTCGCCGCTCATGAGCGGGCCCGGCGCGGGCCTGACGCGCTGGTTCTTCTACCCAGGCTTCACGCCGCGCACGGGCGGCCTGCTGCGCGAGCAGGACCTGGCCGCACGCCAGGCGGCATTCGATCGCCAGGCCTGGCGCAGGCGCAATGGCATTGCGCCCGGGGATCTCGCCGTATCGCTGTTCTGCTACGAACCGCCGGCCCTGGGGCAACTGCTTGCGCAACTCGCGCCGCGCGCCGATGCACACTTGCTGGTCACGCCGGGCCGGGCCGCCCAGGCAGTTCTGCATGAAATTGCCACACACCCCGCATGGACGGAGCGTGAAAAGCTATCAATTTCATATCTCCCACCCTGCCCCCAGCCAACCTTCGACGAGATGCTCTGGGCCTGCGACCTGAATCTGGTGCGCGGCGAGGACTCGCTGGTGCGCGCGCTCTGGGCCGGTCAGCCCTTTGTCTGGCACATCTACCCGCAGCATGACGACGCGCACCACGCCAAGCTGCTCGCCTTTCTGGACTGGCTGCAGGCACCTGCTTCGCTGCGGCGGTTCCACGCCCTGTGGAACGGGCTGGAAGCCGCGTCCACGCTGCCCCTGCTCGACGCCGACACACTCGCCGAATGGAGCGCCTGCGCCCTGGCGGCGCGCGCACGCCTGTTGGAACAGGCCGATTTATTGACCTTACTGCTGGGGTTCGTGGCCGAGAAAAGCTAGAATGCCTGGCTTTGCGCCACTAACCAAGGCGGGACGTTCGCGTACCCGGCCGGCGCCCCCGCCGCGGAACATGCGCCGGGGTGGAAGGCGGGCCCCCGCGGTCACGCCCGCCCGCCCCGACTTGTGGAGCGGCCCAACCTTACCTTCCCCAAGCAAGCCATGAAAATCGCTCAAGAAATCCGCGCCGGCAACGTGATCATGCAGGGCAAAGACCCCATGATCGTCCTCAAGACCGAATACGCCCGCGGTGGCCGCGGCGCTGCCACCGTGCGCATGAAGCTCAAGTCCCTGCTGGGCAACATGGGCACCGAAATCGTGTTCAAGGCCGACGACAAGATCGACAACGTCATCCTGGACAAAAAGGATTGCACCTACTCCTACTTCGCCGACCCCATGTACGTGTGGATGGATGCCGAGTACAACCAGTACGAGGTCGAGGCCGGCAACATGGGCGACGCCATCAGCTACCTGGAAGACGGCATGACCGCCGAAGTGGTGTTCTACGACGGCAAGGCCATCTCGGTGGAACTGCCCACCAGCGTCGAGCGCGAAATCACCTGGACCGAACCCGCCGTCAAGGGCGACACGTCCGGCAAGGTGCTCAAGCCCGCCAAGATCGCCACCGGATTCGAGGTGCCCGTGCCCCTGTTCGTGGGCCAGGGCGACAAGATCGAAATCGACACCCGTACGGGCGAATACCGCAAGCGCGTGTAAGCGCTACCGGCTCGACAAAAAGGAGCATGCCTGGCATGTTCCTTTTTTTATGCGTCATGGAAACAGCACACGCTCCAGGCGCTCGTACTTTGCCTCGCCCACCGCGTCGCGGATCCTGGGCGCCAGCGCGGCCAGGGACTCCACGCCTGTCGCGGCTTCCACTGCCAGGTTCAGCGGCAACCCACGTAAGCCGAGACCGGCGGTAAGCTCGGTCGCGATGAGATAGGCCGCCTGATAGCGTTCGCCCACAGGGCTGGCCCCCCCCTCGTCCCCCTCTGTACAAGCCTGCGGCGTTACAACTCGCGGCGCCGTGTCGGCATGCTCGAGCAGCCCCTCATCGACCATGAACTGCACATCGCGCTGCGTGATCCCGATCGTGGCGGTAGCCGCAAGCACCTGCGTCAACGTACGCCGGCCGTCAAACAGAATAAAGGCGGTACGCTGGCGCTGCGAAAGCACGCCCTGGCGTTCCTTGAGCGCCTTCTGACCGGCCTGGGTTTTGACAAGAATCATGCACCAACCTTGCTTCGCATATCGATGGAGAACCACTAAGCGGTAAAGCCTGCAGTTTTACACGAATGTGTCAATTTGCGACCATTGAACCCAGGAGGCTGACGGACTTGGAGCGCCGAAAGCGCGCTCGCAGAGTGCCATGGCCAAAAATCGGCCGCTTCGGCAGATTTGCAGCCGCCGATTTCCAAGTCCGGCGGCCTCATAGCTTGAAACCACCCGAGAACTTGTTCTCGCGCTCACAGTCCGTCCGCTGGCACAGCCTGCGGCCTGCCCGGCCGAGTGGCCAGGCTCACCAGCCAGGCCACGGCCAGGCCGATGGGTACGCCGAAGACGCCGGCGGAGATCGGGTGTATGCCAAACCACAGGCCATCGGCAAGCAGCAGCCTGGGCACCCAGTCGCGCACGCCCTCGACCTGGGACAGCAGGTAGTACATGGTGACCGCCAGGCCCGCCAGCATGCCGGCCACGGCGCCGCGCCTGGTGGTGCCGCGCCAGAAGATGCCCAGCACCATGACCGGCACGAAGGCCGAGGCCGCAATCGAGAACGAGGCCGAGACCATGGGCAGGATCTCGGACGGCTTGAGCGCCGCCACGAAGGCCGCCGACAGCGCCACCGTGAGCAGCGTGAACTTGGTCAGGATCACGCGCTGTTCGGGCGAGGCCCTGCGGCGAGTTTCCTGAAAATACAAGTCGCGCACCAGCGCGTTGCTGATGGTCAGCAGCAGGCCATCGGCGGTGGACAGTGCCGCCGCAAGCCCGCCCGCCGCCACCAGGCCAGAGATTACATAGGGCATGCCGCCGATCTCGGGGGTGGCCAGCATGATGAGGTCGGCGCCGAAGCGGATCTCGCCGAATTGCACGATGCCGTCGCCATTCACATCCTCGATGGACAGCAGCGAGGCATCGACGCGCGCCCATTGCGCCATCCAGTTGGGCAACTGGTCGAAGCTGCTGCCCACCAGGTTGTTCATGACCTCGAACTTCACCAGCACCGCCAGCGCCGGCGCACTCAGGTACAGCAGGGCAATGAAGAACAACGACCAGGCGACCGACGCGCGCGCCCCAGCCACGGACGGCACCGTGTAGTAGCGCGTGAGCAGGTGCGGAAGGCCCGCAGTACCGACCATGAGGCAGAACATCAGCGCCAGGAAGTTGCGCCGCGCAAGCTCGAAGGTCTGGCGCTCGGCCGCCGTGCCATGGGGGTCGCCAGCAAAGGCCTGACTGTGGCGCGGCAGCCCCCCCAGGGCGCGGGCGCGCTCGTAGTTGGCCTGCATCTCGCGCGTCCAGCGCTCTCGCGCAGTCACCTCGTCACGCGGCATGGAGGCGAGTTCGCGGCTGGCCGCCACAATCAGGCCCACGTCGGCGTTCTGGGCGCGCAAGCGCTGTATGCGCAGGCGCGCCGCCTCGCGCTCGCGCGCCAGCGCGGCAGGCACGTCGGCCAGGCGCGCCTCGTAGTCGCGCGCGCGCTGCAGATAGGCGGCCACGACCTCGCGCTCGACCTGGGACGCGAGCAGCCCTTCCTCGAGCTGGGCAATCTTGCCAAGCTGCGCTCCCGCCACGATGGGTGCCAACGGATTGCCCAGCTGCTTGTAGGCCAGCCAGGACACGGGGATCAGGAAGGCCAGCAGGATCACCATGTACTGCGCCACCTGCGTCCAGGTGATCGCCCGCATGCCTCCCAAAAAGGAGCACAGCAGCACACCGCCCAGGCCCAGCATGATGCCTATCTCGAACTGCACGCCCGTCAGGCGCGAGGCGATCAGCCCCACGCCGTAGATTTGCGCCACCACGTAGGTGAAAGAGCACAGCACCGCCGCCAGGGCCGCGATGATGCGCGGCCAGCGCCCGCCAAAGCGCACCTGGAAGAAGTCGGGGATGGTGTAGAGATTCATGGCCCGCAGATGCGGCGCCACCAACATGGCCAGAAGAACGAAGCCACCCGTCCAGCCCAGCAGATACGCCAGGCCGCCGGGCTGGTCGGGCGTGCCCGAGAAGCCCTGGAGGTACAACGCCCCCGACAGGCTGATGAACGAGGCCGCGCTCATCCAGTCCGCCGCCGCGGCCATGCCGTTGTAGATTGGGGGAATCCGGCGCCCCGCAACGTAGTATTCGTCAGGGTCGGTGGTGCGCCCATAGACGCCGATGGCGGCATAGACCATCACCGTCAGAAACAAAAAGATGGGCCCTATCCACTGACGCGACAGGCCGTGCTGCTCGGCCCAGGCCATCAGCGCCAGAAAACCCAGCAGGCCGGCGGCGTACAGGGCGACGATGCGGTTCAGGCGCGCCATGTAGGCGCGCCTTGCCTCAGCCTCGGTCATCTGCCGTGGCTGAGGCGGCCTTGTGCCGTGCCGCCCGGTCCTGCCGCTCGAAATGGCTCATCGCCGCGCAGTAGACGCAAACGATGACGATGAACATCAGCACCGCCCCCTGCGAGGCGATCCAGTAACTCAGCTGCCACTGCCCCACGGTGAACTGCAGGTCGCGCGCAAAGTAGCAGGCGACGAACGACACCAGCACCCAGACGAGCAACAACCCTGCCTTGAGCCACAGGTGGCGCGCATCGTGCAGATCGGGGGCAAAGGGCGCCCCCGCGTGCTCGTCCTGCGTGAGACTCCTGCGGTGCGGCATGGCGTTGCGACGGTGGTCAGCCGGCGAGCTTCTGCCAGGTGTCGATCACGCTGTCCGGGTTGAGCGAGATCGAGGTGATGCCCTCGGCGGCCAGCCACTGCGCGAAGTCAGGGTGGTCGCTGGGCCCCTGGCCGCAGATGCCGATGTACTTGTCCTGGGCACGGCAGGCCTTGATGACCTGGTGGATCAGTGCCTCGACGGCGGGGTCGCGTTCGTCGAAGTCCTGTGCAAGCAGTTCCAGCCCCGAGTCGCGATCGAGGCCCAGCGTGAGCTGGGTCAGGTCGTTGGAGCCGATGGAGAAACCGTCGAAGTACTCCAGGAAGCGCTCGGCCAGCACGGCGTTGCTCGGCACCTCGCACATCATGATGAGCTTGAGATCGTTCTCACCGCGTTTGAGGCCATGCTCGGCCAGCAACTGGGTGACGCGCGCTGCCTGCCCCAAGGTGCGCACAAAGGGCACCATGATCTGCACATTGGTCAGGCCCATCTCGCCGCGCACGCGCTTCAAGGCCTCGCATTCCATGGCAAAGGCCTCGCCAAACTCGGCGCTGATGTAGCGCGCCGCGCCGCGAAAGCCCAGCATGGGGTTTTCTTCCTCGGGCTCGTAGCGGCTGCCGCCAATGAGCTTGCGGTATTCGTTGCTCTTGAAGTCCGACAGGCGCACGATGACGGGTTTGGGGAAGAACGCGGCGGCGATGGTGGCCACGCCCTCGGCCACCTTGTCCACGTAGAAGGCGCGCGGACTGGCGTGGCCGCGTGCCACGGATTCCACGGCCTTCTTCAGGTCGGCATCGACGGCGGGGTAGTCCAGGATGGCCTTGGGGTGCACGCCGATGTTGTTGTTGATGATGAACTCCAGGCGCGCCAGACCGACGCCTTCGTTGGGCAGCTGGGCGAAGTCAAACGCCAGCTGGGGGTTGCCCACGTTCATCATGATCTTAGTCTTGATGGCGGGCATCTCGCCGCGCTGCACCTCGGTCACCTCGGTTTCCAGCAAGCCGTCGTAGATGTGGCCGGTGTCGCCCTCGGCGCAGCTCACCGTGACCAGCGTGCCGTCCTTGAGCAGGTCGGTGGCATTGCCGCAGCCCACCACGGCCGGAATGCCCAGCTCGCGCGCGATGATGGCGGCGTGGCAGGTGCGCCCGCCACGGTTGGTGACGATGGCGCTGGCGCGCTTCATCACCGGCTCCCAGTTCGGGTCGGTCATGTCTGTCACCAGCACATCACCCGCCTGCACCTTGTCCATCTCGCGGATGTCGTGGACCAGGCGCACCGGACCGGTGCCGATCTTCTGGCCGATGGCACGGCCTTCGGCCAGCACCGGGCCGTGACCCTTCAACTTGTAGCGCAGCTCGGCCTGGCCCTTGGCCTGGCTCTTCACCGTCTCGGGACGCGCCTGCAGGATGTAGAGCTGGCCGTCCTGGCCGTCCTTGCCCCACTCGATGTCCATGGGGCGGCCATAGTGCTGCTCGATCACGAGGGCGTACTGCGCCAGTTGCTGCACTTCGGCGTCGGTCAGGCTGTAGCGGTTGCGCAGCTCGGTGGCGACGTCGATGGTCTTGACGAGCTTGCCCGTCGCCTGCTTTTCCTCGGGCGAGGCGAAAACCATCTGGATCAGCTTGCTGCCCAGGTTGCGGCGGATCACAGCCTTGTGGCCTGCGCGCAGCATGGGCTTGTGCACGTAGAACTCGTCGCGGTTGACGGCGCCCTGCACCAC
>JAFECU010000025.1 GCA_018242005.1 Pseudomonadota bacterium
ACCTCGGGCGGGTTCCGCAAGCTGATCCAGATCGTCTTCGGTCTGTCGATCGCGTTTGCCGCGTCCTCGTTCTTCCTGTCGTTCTTCAGCTTCTCCGGTGGGGCCGTCGTATGAACGCGGCCCACGAAGGAGTGCAGGGTTTCGCTCCGGGCTTCGAGGTGCCGCTGCATCGTTCGCTGACCGAGCCGATCCTGATGGGCGGTGCGCCGCGCACCGTGGCCATCACTAACGGCACCTTGGCCGCTGCTGTCGGGCTGGGCTTACAGATGTGGATTCCAGGCGTGGTGCTCTGGATCGTCGGCCATTCGCTGGCGGTCTGGGGTGCGCGTGTCGATCCGCAGTTCATGGCCGTGTTCGCGCGCCATATCAAGCACCGGCCGCTGCTGGACGTGTGAGGGGAATGCCATGCTGAACCTTGCCGAATATCGCCAGCGCCCGGCCTTGCTGGCTGACTGGTTGCCCTGGGCCGGGCTGATCGCACCGGGCGTCGTCTTGAACAAGGACGGCAGTTTCCAGCGCACGGCCCGGTTTCGCGGGCCTGACCTCGACAGCGCGACGCAAGGCGAGTTGATCGCCACGTCGGCGCGCTTGAACAACGCGCTGCGCCGCCTGGGTTCGGGCTGGGCGCTGTTCATCGAAGCCGAGCGCCGGTCTGCCGCCGACTACCCGCACTCCGATTTCCCTGAACCGCTGTCCTGGCTGGTCGATGAAGAACGCCGCGCCGCTTTCGAGGATTCGGGCAACCACTTCGAGAGCAGCTATCACCTGACGCTGGCCTACCTGCCGTCCGAGGAATCCCGTGCCCGCGCCGCGGGCCTGCTGTACGAAAACCGGCCCACCGAAGGCGTGGATTGGCGCGAACGGCTGCACGCATTCGTCGCTGAAACGGATCGCATCTTCGACCTGCTCGATGGCGTGATGCCGGAGATCGCGTGGCTCGATGACAGCCAGACGTTGACCTACCTGCACGCGACCGTCTCGACGCGACGCTACCGCATCGGCGTGCCCGAGGTGCCGTTCCACATCGACGCGCTGCTGACCGATTCCGTGCTGGTCGGTGGCCTCGCGCCGATGCTGGGCGACCAGCACCTGCGCGTGGTGTCGGTGCGGGGCTTTCCGACCTCGACCTGGCCGGGGATTCTCGACGATCTCAACCGCCTCGGTTTTGCGTACCGCTGGAGCACGCGCTTCCTCTGCATGGACAAGGCCGAGGCTGAGAAGGAACTGGTGCGCCTGCGCCGCCAGTGGTTCGCCAAGCGCAAGAACGTCATCGCGCTGCTGCGCGAGACGATCTTCCAGCAGGAAAGCCCGCTGGTCGATACCGACGCCAACAACAAGGCGGCGGACGCGGATGCCGCCTTGCAGGAGCTGGGCAGCGATCAAGTTGCCTTCGGCTACCTGACGGCGACCGTCACCGTCACGGACGAGGACGCCGCCGTCGCAGACGAGAAGCTGCGCATGGTGGAGCGCGCCATCCAG